>PBWL01000011.1 GCA_002727235.1 Acidimicrobiaceae bacterium | reverse complement strand
TGTGCGCGGCGGCAATCACTTCGGGGCGGGCCTTGTGCACTGCGGAGTGCAACACGAAGGCAGCCCGGTTGAGGGGCATATCGCCAACGACAACATCGCCCTCGTGGCTGACAAGAAGAAGATCGCTTGCCTTCATATGGCGAAAACTCTTGCCGAACGGGTTTACCCAGAAGTGATCCGTCAAGATTGGGTCGCGGGCGGTCATGTGCCCTGCGACGCCTTCACCAAACCCAAGTCGCCCAAAGACTCTCAATGCGCCAGCAAGTTTTGCTTTGCGGTGCGCGCGCTCTTCTTCGAGGTCGTCGAAGGTTTCGGGATGGAATGCGATGNTCGGCTTNTCGGTGATGGCCATATCTGCACGATAGTCACAAATTCACACTCGATCTAGTGTCGCAGTGCTGAAGTCTGGCACGATTCGGACATGGTGAACCACCGTCAGATTCAGCCCAGCGAGATTGCCCCTCCTGCCGCACAGTACGTGCATGCGGTGTTGACGACAGATGCGACTCGATGGTTGCACACCTCCGGGGTCGTGCCGACACGTCCTGATGGCTCGGTACCCGAGGCGATTGATGAGCAAGCCGAGGTCGTTTGGGCCAACATTTCTGCGATGTTGAGCGATGCTGAAATGTTGGTTGACAACATCGTGTCGGTAACGACGTATGCCGTCGTCGGACAACCGTTAGCAGGAGTAATGGCGACCCGAGACCGTGTGCTTGGCGACCATCGAGCTGCATCGACGCTCGTTACGGTGCCTGCTCTTGCCCGACCGGAGTGGCTGATGGAGATCGCCATCATCGCGTCTGCCTAAACGCTCGAGAGGGTTCTCGCCCTACGCTGTACGCATGGCAGACGACCTTCGTACCACCGACTCCGGCATCGAAATTGCTCCGCTGTATACGGCTGAGTCACTCAACGGATGGGACCCTTCAGAGCAGTTGGGTCTTCCAGGTGAGGCTCCATTCACCCGTGGTGTCTACCCGTCGATGTACCGGGGTCGNTTGTGGACGATGCGTCAGTACTCCGGCTTTGGAGATGCCGCAAGCACAAACGAGCGATTCAAGTTTTTGCTCGCAGCCGGCCAGACCGGTCTGAGTTGCGCCTTCGACCTGCCGACCCAGATGGGCTACGACTCAGACCACTCTCGAGCAGAAGGTGAGGTGGGCAAGGTTGGTGTCGCCATCGACTCACTTGATGACATGCGAACCCTGCTCGCAGATATCCCACTCGACAAAGTGTCGACGTCGATGACGATCAACTCGACTGCGGCGATTTTATTGCTGATGTACCAAATCGTTGCGGAAGAGCAGGGCGTCTCGTCGGCGCAGATTTCTGGAACGATTCAGAACGACCTACTGAAGGAATACATCGCTCGAGGTACGTATGTGTACCCACCGAAACCATCGATGCGCATCATCACCGATATCTTCGGTTACTGCTCAGAAAACATTCCGAAGTGGAACACGATCTCGATCTCGGGCTACCACATTCGAGAGGCGGGCTCGACTGCGGTCCAAGAAATCGCGTTTACCTTGGCGAATGCCATTGCCTATGTGCAGGCAGCTGTTGACGCCGGTCTTGATGTCGATGACTTCGCCCCGCGCTTGTCGTTCTTCTGGAATGGCCACAACGATTTCTTCGAGGAGGTCGCAAAGTTCCGGGCGAGCCGTCGAATCTGGCACAAGATCATGACCGAACGATTCGGAGCAAAAGATCCCCGTTCGGCGATGCTTCGATTCCACACGCAGACCGGTGGGTCAACGTTGACGGCGCAACAGCCGGTCAACAACGTGGTGCGAGTTGCGGTGCAGGCAATGGCGGCGGTGATGGGCGGCACGCAATCGCTTCACACCAACGGCTTCGACGAGGCACTTTCGCTGCCGACCGAAGATGCGGCTCGCCTCGCGCTTCGCACGCAGCAAATCATTGGCTACGANTCGGGTATCACCGAAACGCCTGACCCGCTTGCTGGTTCGTACCTCGTCGAGTCGCTCACCGATGAAGTCGAGCGGCTCACCTGGGAGTACATCGAGCGAATCGATGAGATGGGAGGCGCCGTTGAAGCAATTGAGGCTCATTTCCAGCAGGACGAGATTGAGCAGTCGGCATATGAGTACACGAAGTCGATTGACGATGATGAGCGAGTGATCGTCGGGCTTAATCGGTTCACGATTGACAACGAACCCGAGCCGGATGTGTTCCCGATTGACCCTGCTCTAGAGCCGGCACAGAAAGCCCGTCTCGCCGCATTTAAGGCTGTGCGTGACGAGAATGTGGTTCGAGCAGGACTCGAGTCAGTAAGCGCTGCGGCCCGGGGGACTGACAATGTGTTGTACCCAATGAAAGATGCACTGTTGGCGGGTGCAACGCTCGGCGAAGTAAGTGATGCACTCCGTGAAGTCTTTGGTACATATCAGCCGTGATGGGGTCGTAAACGCAGTTTGATCGCCGTCGTTTGCGCAACAGAATTTAAAAGCCGACTAGCCGAATCAGATTTATCGGAATACACTCCTTAATTGTGAGGTTACAGGAGTCATGAACCCCGTAATGACGGCAAATTTGGCGTCTGGAGCAGCTGTTGGCAATCTCGGCGTGCTCGACCTCATTGGGGACACGCCGAATGTCGACGTGTCGCATTTGTCGCCAAACCCGGATGTGCGGCTCATTGCGAAACTTGAGATGCAGAACCCGTTCGGATCGGTGAAAGACCGCATTGCAAAGGCAATGATTGAGGCTGCAGAAAAAGATGGGCGTCTCACCGCCGGGCAGACCATCATTGAGCCGTCCTCGGGAAACACTGGCATCGCACTTGCCGCTATCGCCCGTTTGAAGGGCTATCCGATCAAGATTTTGCTTCCTGAGTCGGTGTCGGTCGAGCGCCGTCAAATGCTCCAGATTATGGGTGCGGAGGTCATCCTCACCCCGGGTGGCGAAGGCTCAAACGGAGCTGTTCGTCGTGCTACTGAGATGGCCGAAGCGCATCCAGAGTGGTGCATGGTGTACCAGTACGGCAACGACGCAAATCCTCGCACCCACTACGAGACGACCGGTCCTGAAATTTGGCGGGATGTTCCAGACATCACTCATTTTGTTGCTGGTCTCGGCACCTCGGGCACCCTGATGGGGACCGGCCGTTTTCTCAAAGAGCGCGACCCAGATATTCAGATCATCGCAGTGGAGCCGCCGCTCGGCGAAAACGTCGAAGGGCTGCGAAACATCGATGAGGGGTATATCCCTCCGGTCTTCGAAGACTGGAATGGCTTCGAATTGCTCGACCGCAAGCGAGTGGTTCGCCCCCGCGAATCGATCGAGTGGACCCGCCGTTTGGTGAACGAGGCGGGCATCTTCGCCGGAATTTCATCGGGAGCGTCGCTCGCTGGTGCAGCAAAAGTTGCATCATCGATCGATTCAGGCGTCATCGTGTTCATCGTGTGCGATGGCGGGTGGAAATACCTCTCCACCGGCGCGTACACCGATGACCTCGATGCAGCCGAAGCAGCAGCCGAAAAGATTATTTACTTCTAGACGCCGGGGGTGTTTGAACTCCACGGTCGGGACGGACTACCTTTTCCGAAAGTGGCTCCACCAAACCCCCTAGCAATTCCTCGCTGGTTTCGTGGGATCCTCGTTCTCGCCATTATCTATCTGTTTCTTGTAGGCGTTTCATCGCTCGAATCTGGCATCAAGGTGATGGGTGCAGACACCCAAGAACGGCTGTTCTCGAGCGTGTCAAACCCGATNGTCGGACTCTTCATCGGTGTNGTCGGCACCGTGCTCGTTCAGTCATCTTCGGCGAGNACTTCTCTCATNGTCGGACTTGTTGCNTCGGGAGCGCTCGGCCTCGACCAAGCGGTNCCGATGATCATGGGCGCAAANATTGGCACCACGGTGACCAACACTCTTGTGTCNTTAGGTCATGTGCGCCANTCNCAGGAGTTCAGGCGAGCTCTTTCCGCAGCCACNGTNCACGACTTCTTCAACTTGATGGCCGTCACNATTTTGCTNCCCTTCGAACTTCTCACCGGACGAATTTCTTGGCTTGCGTCGCGCACTGCTGAGATTCTCACAGGCTCTGGTGGTTCGGAGTGGAAGAGTCCGATCAAGGCGTGGGTGAAACACCCTGTAGGTTGGCTCAAAGATGGGCTCAAACAGGCCTCTCTCGAGGACACGTCACTTGGCATCTCCATGGTGGTCATCGGAATCATCGTCGTCGTGGTCTCCTTGATTGCGGTCACAAAAAATATGAAGGCGCTCATCGCCGAACGACTTGAAGCATCGATGAACCGGGTACTCGGGCGCGGTGGCGGTCTTGTCGCAATGGTGATTGGCATGCTCATCACCATTTCAGTGCAGTCATCGAGCATCACAACTTCGATCCTTATTCCGATGGCGGCCGCGGGCGTAATCTCGCTTCGCAATATTTACCCGGTGACGCTCGGAGCGAACGTTGGCACAACGATCACTGCGCTACTTGCTGCGCTCGCGGCAAGTGGTTCAGATGCGCTCACCATTGCTCTTGTTCATACGTGGTTTAACGTGTTGGGAATCGTCGTGTTGTACGGCATTCCGTTTTTGCGGCCACTTCCAATTCGATGCGCCGAACTCCTTGCCGAACTCGCAGTGAGGCGTCGGAGCCTTGCGGTTGGTTGGGTCGTTTCTGTCTTTGTCATTATTCCATTACTAGTCATTGCGATATTCCGTTGATGGGGGGATCTCATGGTCTTGTCGTTCTTTAAAAAAGGGGAGTCACCGCTCGATCGAATTTCCCATGAGACAGTGCTGATGCTCGGCGATGCCCGTCACTCGTTCGACCTTGCATCGACAGCGCTTCTTGCCGGAGCGGATGCATCCGCGGTGAGCTCTGACATTCGTGCGACGGACGATCGAATTAATGCCGCCGAACAACGGTTGAGGTCGGAACTCGTCGTTCATATTGCGGTGAATGGTGGTGACGACATTGGTGTGGTGATGGGCCACACGCTGCTGCTGAAGAAAATTGAGCGAATAGGTGATCAGGCGAAGAACATTCTTGATCTCGCTGAAGATGGAATTTCGTTGTCAGGTGCTCCCGATATCGAAGAATTTTTGACGCGCAGACAAACAATTTCGCAAATGTACGTAGATGCTGCAGACATTCTTGTCTCGCTTGACGTCGACTCCGCTCGGCAGTTCCTCGATCGCTCCATGGAAATGAATCGAGAGTGCGAGCAAAAGATCCATGACTACATGCGGTCCGATGAACCCGGTCACTGGGCGGTGCCTCGGGCGGTCTTGCACCGCTACTGGAAGCGCATCGTGGCGAACCTTGCCGGCATCGTTACTTCTGCGATCGAGCCCATTCAATCATTGGACTACACCGATAACGGCTCGACAGACATTGTGGATGATTGAGCACGAGTAACTTCAGCGATCTCCTTTGAGGTGAGTGACTGAGCCAAGCTTGACCGCAATCACAAGCGAGTCGTCGGTAGCGTTACGACCGTGGACCAGCCAATCGGGATCTTCGACTCGGGTTTCGGGGGTCTCACCGTTGCTCGAGCTCTTATCGATCTCCTTCCCGCTGAGGACTACGTCTACATCGGCGACACCGGTCGGTACCCCTATGGGTCGAAGCCACTCGATGATGTGCGCGGATATGCCAGTGAGCTCGCTCACTCCCTCGTCGACGATTTCAATGTGAAAGCCATCGTCGTTGCCTGCAACACTGCGACTGCGGCCGGACTCGACGACTTGCGAGATGAGCTTGACGTGCCGATCTTTGATGTCGTCACACCTGGAGCTTCAGCTGTCGTTAGAGCCTCCCGAGCCGGCCGAGTCGGAGTGATCGGAACCGTCGGCACGATTTCGTCAGGGGCGTACGTGCAGGCGGTTGAACGGGCTTCACGACAGACCGATGTCGGCATCGAACTGTCGAGCGCGGCGTGTCCGGGTTTCGTTGAGTTCGTTGAACGTGGTCAATTAAGTGGCGATGAAGTCATGGTGCTTGTGGAGCGCTTACTTGCACCACTGACTGAAGCCAAGGTCGACACACTCCTGTTGGGCTGCACCCACTACCCGTTCCTTGCGAGGACGATTGGTGAGGTCATGGGCCCAGATGTGGTGCTTGTGTCGTCAGCGGATGAAACTGCCTTCGAGGTAAGTGAACGGCTACGCGAACTGCTCCTTCTTCGTAAACCCAGTGAGGTTGGAACCCGTCGGTTTCTGTCGAGCGGTGATGTCGACACGTTTCGTGACCTTGGATCAGCACTGTTCGGCGCAGACCTCGTCGCAGCAGAACACTGGGAGCGCTGAGCACGTAGCCTGAAGAGGCACGACTACTCGAGAGGAAGAGAATCAATGTCGCGACCTGATGGCAGATCGTCAGATGAACTACGTCCAATCACATTCGAACGTGATTTCACTGAAATGTCAGACGGTTCGTGTCTTGTAACCGTCGGACGCACGAAGGTGCTCTGTACCGCATCTATCGATGAGGACGTCCCTCGTTGGATGAAAGGGAGAGGGACAGGATGGGTCACCGCTGAATACTCGATGCTTCCCGGGTCGTCGCCAGAGCGTGTNGACCGCGAAGCGGCAAAAGGAAAGCAGTCTGGACGCACTGTCGAAATCCAGCGGCTCATCGCACGAGCACTTCGGGCCGCGTGCGATATGTCGTTGCTCGGCGAACGCCAAGTGGTTGTCGACTGTGATGTGATTCAAGCCGACGGAGGAACGCGAACTGCGTCGATCTGTGGGGGATATTTGGCGCTCCACGATGCGCTCACTCGACGCGTGCAGCAAGGTCTCATCGCGTCACACCCGTTGCACTCCACGTGTGCTGCGATCTCGGTTGGCATTGTCGACGGGGTACCTGTACTCGACCTTCCATACGTCGAAGATTCTCGGGCCGAGGTCGATATGAACGTCGTGATGCTTCGCCCCGCTGGCGTCGGTGGCCAAGCTCGATTTGTTGAGGTGCAGGGCACCGCAGAGGGAATGGCGTTCACTCGCAGTGAACTCGATTCAATGCTCGTGCTCGCAGAATCCGGGCTCGCCTCGATTGCTGACCTGCAAGACGAACTTATTTCGTCGCCGCCTTCGCCTCGTTCATGACGGCTCGTCAACTTCGGCTCGTCTGTGCATCAGCAAACCCTGACAAGGTCGCTGAAATTGAACAGTTGCTGACCGGTATTGCCGAGATGGAGCCACGGCCAACATCGCTCGGGGAAGTGATTGAAGACGCTGACTCGCTCACCGGAAATGCTCGGCTCAAGGCCGTCGCCGTATGTGATGCAAGTGGGCACGCAGCGATTGCTGATGACACCGGGCTTGAGGTTGACGCCCTTGGTGGTGCTCCGGGAATCTATGCGGCTCAATTCGCTGGCGAGAATGCAACCTACGCTGACAACCGACGCAAATTGCTCGACGACATGAGCGGCGTTGAGCAGCACCTCCGAACCGCACGTTTCAGAACCGTCGTCATGGTGATGTGGCCCAACGGTGACGAGATCGTTGTTGAAGGTGTCTGCGAGGGTCACATCGCCGAGGCTGAAATGGGCGACGCGGGTTTTGGTTACGACTCGATCTTTATCCCAGATGACGGTGATGGTCGATCATTCGCTCAAATGTCGGCAGATGAGAAGAACGTGATGTCTCATCGGGCGCGCGCTTTTTCTGCCCTTCCTGGGGCGTTAATGCTTCATTCATCGACCGAGGGGTGAAGTTCACCAGTGGCGCAGGTCGATCGGCCAACGATCGATGACCTCGCCATCGTCGACAATCCAGAGTTCTTCGTGACGAGCAATCGTTGGGTCAACATGCGCCGGGCGTACATGCACCCGTTCACCGATGTGAAATGTGCGCTCAGAACTACTGAACGTGGTGTGTTCATCTGAACAGAACCAGATCTTGCAATCATCGATACTCGGGTCGCCATGATCCATTCCGAGTGCTTTAAGGCCAACATCGATGACATAGCGCGAGCCGTGATGTGCGATCACCGTCCCGACGATGGTGAGAGCCTGCTCAAATCCTTGGTTGAGCGTTGCGTACTGGGTGTCCACCATGACATACGAGCCCGCCTGCACATCGGTCACCCCAGTGGGGTGGTCAAGACCAATGGTATGGAGGTCGTGAGTGCCGGTTCCCCCGGTCGACACGATGTCACCGCCAACGTCATCATGGGCTGCCCGAAGTGAGGACATCGCCTCTGCAACTCGTTCCTTTGCCTCACTCCGGTCGCTCACCATTTGCAGGTGCCCCTCGTATCCCATCACGCCCGAAACGGAAAGCCTGCGTTGCCGTGCGACGTCAGCGAGTTGTCCAGCGTGATCAGGCCGTGCCCCACAGCGTGGCATTCCGACGTCAACGTCAATGATGACGTCTCCAACACCGGCGCGATGAGCCGCTTCGATGGTTTCAACCGAGTCAACTGCAACTCGTGCAATTACACCTGCAGATTCCGCTGCAGTCGCCACCTCGGTAAGGCGATCAACGTCCAGCACAGAGTTCGCAAGCAAGAGATCATCTCCGACGCCAGCAGTGATCATTCCAATGACCTCTCGAGGCGTTGCGCAGGTGAAGGAACGATGCCCATGTGCGACCTGTTGTGCAGCGAGCGTGGTGCATTTATGCGCCTTCACGTGTGGTCGCAATGATGAGCCTGGAAGCCGTGCTGCCATTGATTGCAGGTTCCGCGAGAGTGCCGAGGCATCAACGACCGCAGCAGGCGTCGGAATCGCGTTGATGTGCATCAAGAGAGCCTGCCACGAATCGATGCCGTCGGATGATGTCGGGAGATGGTCACAGATGTACCGTGTTCTGTATGACTGAAGCATTCATCGTTGACGCAGTTCGCTCGCCCGTCGGCCGACGTGGAGGAGCCCTCTCTACCGTTCACCCCGCAGATCTCGGTGCACACTCGATTAAGCATCTTGTTGAACGCTCTGGCGTTGATCCGGAAGCGGTTGACGATGTGGTCTTCGGAAACGTGAACTCGATCTGGGAACAATCCGGTTGTATCGCTCGTACATCGTGGCTGACCGCCGGACTCCCGATGCATGTTCCCGGTGTCACCATCGACCGCCAATGCGGCTCAGCCCAACAAGCCGTGCAGTTCGGAGCTCAGGCTGTCATGTCAGGAACGATGGACATCGTTGTTGCGGGCGGCGTTGAGAACATGTCGATGGTGCCCATCACTGCAGGAGCTCTGGCCGGCAAGGATGACCCTGAATTCGACCCCTTCACCGGAGCAGAGGGTTGGCACTCACGGTTCGGCGGCACCGAGGTAAGCCAGTTCCATGGGGCAGAGCTCATGGCAGAGCACTGGAACCTCACTCGGGAAGAGATGGAAGCCTTCGCCGTTGAATCACACGAACGTGCAATTCGGGCACGTGAAGAGGGCCGTTTTGATAACGAGATCGTGCCGCTGAATGGCCTTGATTACGACGAGGGTCCTCGTGAACCGAACATCGAGAAAATGCAGTCACTCGCAACATTGCGTGAGGGTGGTCGCATCACCGCCGCAGTGGCGAGCCAGATCTCTGATGGCTCAGCTGCGCTGCTAGTTGCAAGCGAGGAGGCCGTTGAACGCCATGGGCTCACACCTCGGGCTCGTATCCACCACATGACGGTGCTCGCAGACGATCCAATCATGATGCTGTCGGCACCGATTCCCGCAACACGGCGGGCGCTCGAGCGCACCGGATTGAGCATTGATGACATCGATGTCGTCGAAATCAACGAGGCATTCGCCCCAGTACCGATGGCATGGTTGAAAGAAATCGGTGCCGACCCCGCAAAGGTCAACCCAAGTGGTGGCGCAATCGCTCTCGGTCACCCTCTCGGTGCAACCGGTGCCCGCCTGATGGTGACGCTGCTCAACGAACTTGAGCGCACCAACGGCCGATTTGGCCTCCAGACGATGTGTGAGGGTGGCGGCCAAGCGAACGTCACCATCATCGAACGTCTCTGACGACAGTCACTGTTCAGTGACGTCGAATATTGCTCAGCAAGCAGTCGTTGCGTTTGTAGCGGTTGCGATCGCTGGGTGCTCAGCGTCTCAGACCGAGCCGGTTGCCATCGAGGCCCCATCGGTGACGACCGTCCCTGAACGCGGTGATGAAACCTCATCGTCGGCCCCAGAAATAGAACCGAGCAGCTCGACAACGACGAATGTTCCGCCCTCGTCTGTAAGTGACGAATCAACTGATGACACCGACAGCGGCGACGTTGTGGTGGAGGCGACCTTCTCCTCCGCTGTCGCTCCGGTAATGAGCAACAACTGCGGGAGTTGTCACAATCCCGGTGGACCGGGATCGGTCCACTGGAATCTTTCCGAAGCCCGAGACGTCTCAGAAAATGCTCAGTTCATTAGGGCAGCGTTGCTGTCGGGCTACATGCCGCCGTGGCCTGCGAGCAATCTCGGTGTCGCCTACAAGAACTCGTTCGCAATCGAGGATGAGGCTCTTGCGCCGATTATCGAATGGATTGATAACGGGGCAGTTCTTGACGTCGATCCGACAACACCTGTAATCGGAGGTAGAAGCGTCCGAATTGAGGACCCTGACCTTGTGGTGCCGCCGACTGAGCCGTACGACAACGAGAGCGGCCGATTCGATGACTATCGATGCCTCGTGTACTACCCCGAGATTGAGCGCACGTCGTGGCTCCGGAAGCTGCAGTTCATTCCCGATCAGACTGAGGTTGTGCACCACGCACTCGGTTATTTGGTGCCTGCTTCGCAAATTGAAGCTGCTCGACAACGAGATCTTGATGACCCTGGTAGTGGATGGGAATGTTTCGGCGGTACCGGTCTTGCTGAAGACACATACCTTGTTGGATGGGCTCCTGGGCAATTGCCGCTGGAATATCCGGAAGGAACCGGGCTCGCAATCGAACCCGGAGACTTTTTCGTCGTCCAAGTTCACTATCACTACGAAATCGCAGTTGACCCCGATGCGTCATGGCTAGAAATTGATGTCGAGCCGGCAACATCAGATCTTGAGCCGATCTCGATTACTCGATACCTCACTCCGGCAGAAATCCCGTGTTCAACTGACGAAGAGGGTCCACTTTGTGATCGGGATGTGATAGCAAATCTCCGGAGAGTGGAGTTTGGACAGTTACCCGCCGACTTCATCAATGCGAGTTGCGGTGTCACCCCGGCCTCATTTGCTCATATGACTGACGGTGTGGCTTGGAGTTCATGCGACCGAGTTGTTCAAGAACCCGGTGAGATCGTCTCTGTGCTGGGACACATGCATGACTTGGGAGCCCAGTATCGAATGACGCTTAACCCTGGTACCGACCGTGAGGAGATCTTGTTGGATATCCCAGATTGGGATTACGACTGGCAGTACTCATATCGACCGGTTGAGACGATCGAGTTGCAGATCGGAGATGTCCTTCGCTTCGAATGCACCTGGGAGCGTTCACGTCGAGATCCAAATCTTGCACCTGCATACGTGCTGTGGTCTTACGGATCGGACGATGAAATGTGTTTCTCAAGCGTTACGACTCGACCGCTGAAGTAGTACGGGCGGTGGGACTTGAACCCACACTCCGAAGAACAGGAACCTAAATCCTGCGCGTCTGCCAATTCCGCCACGCCCGCTTGTGGGTTTCATCGTACTGAGAGTTGTCAACGTTGGGTCACTCGCCATCATCTCTATTTTCAGAGGTCAGTTAATGGGCGAACTTTTCAGAGACAACTCCAGCGAGGTGTGAGGTCTTCGCTCCTAAAGGGCACAATATGCACCCAAAATCTGCAACTTTGCGGGAGTTTCGATCTACGAGTTTTCGCATTTCAAGTAATTGGGTCAAATGCTCTTAGTAGCGCTCTCGAAGTCTCGGAAGAACCCCAGAGGCGAATCGTTCGAAGCTCTCGTTCATCTGCTCGGGATCAAATCCCGGAGGGCACCCCCAGGTCACGACATCGGTGATGCCGTAGGCATCGATGAACTCACACATGTCGTTAAANACCTTGTCNTCGTCACCGATGACCCAGGTCTGAGGTATCGGATCGGCATTGCCNGTGAGTTGAAGTGACACGTTGTCGCCGGAGGATGTGAGCCATTCGGCATAAATTCCNGCTTTNTATCGCTCGGCCGCTCGAATTGAGGGCCAATCTCGGTCGCGGTCATCGGTGACAAGCCACGGTCGGATGATGCCAACACGACGAGAGGAGGGGTCGACGCCGCGTGCTTGNGTTGCTTCGCGCCACGGGTCAAGCACCTGATCCGCCGCACCTTGAGGCAGAAGGTGAAGCCCAAGACGTGCTGCTCGTTCCGCTCCGGGCGGTCCCATCGCTGCCATCCAAATTGGAGGGCCTCCCTCTTGCACGGGTGTCGGTGTCACCCGGACGTCGTTGTATACGAAGCGCTTACCCTCGAAAGAGAAGCGTTCCCCTGAGAACGCCCGCTGAAGCACTTCGACTCCTTCTTCGGTTCTTGAGACACGCTGCGCCCGCGGGATATTNAATCCGTGAAACTCATGAAGGGCGTAGCCCATGCCGACACCGATNTCCATCCGCCCGTTCGAGATGTTGTCGAGAACGGCGAGGTCTTCTGCAAGTCGTAATGGTTCTTGGAACGGCATCAGGGTGATGTCTGATGAGATTCTGATTCGACTCGTGCGTGAGGCGACCGCTCCCGCCACTGGAATCCACGATGGCAGGTAACCGTCGTCGACGAAATGGTGTTCGGTGAACCACACAAGATCGAACCCAAGTTCGTCGAGCCACGCAATTTGGTCGAGGACTGCGCCGTACAGTTGAGGCCANGAAAGTGGCGAATCNGTTGGATTTCGGAAGTCGTAGCACGCTCCAACACGAAGGTGTGGTCGAGTGGTCATGCATTAACGGTAGAGCATTTCCNNGAGATCACTTGTGGGCAAGGTGACGACGGGNGGTGATCGGTGTAAGACTGGGNNNGTGACCGCTGTAGATACCGACATCACTAACGCACTGGAAAACCAATTTGGACTCGCTGATCGACTGGTCGATGAGGCAGCGCTTGAAAATTCGGTTCGCCGTTTCGCAGAACGAGGCATTGTATTGCCAACGTTCGCACAGNTGGCTGACCCGTCCACAGTGGACGAGGGCCTCGTCGGTGATGCTGATCCGCAGGGCGCAGACCCCCGCAACCTGTGGCGGGTGCACTGGTACAACGACCTCGCAGGAAATCGGGTGACAGTACCCAATCACATTGTGTTGACCAAAGAACTCACCGGAGTTGAAAGCCCGATCATCGTTGTCTTCGGCGACCGTTTCCCGATGATCACCGCGCACAAGGTGCTCGCTGCATACTCATGTCTTGCGCCACGCGTCGTCACTGGTCAATTCGACCCGACCCGCCACCGGGCAATCTGGCCATCGACGGGCAACTACGCCCGAGGGGGTATAGCAATTAGCCGGATCATGGCGAGCCGCGGTGTAGCGATTCTTCCTGAGGGCATGAGCCAGGAGCGTTTTGACTGGCTCGATAAATGGTGTGAGAACCCAGCAGAGGATGTCGTTCGTACCCATGGAACCGAATCGAACGTCAAAGAGATCTATGACGCCTGCAACGAACTTGCACTCGACCCTGAAAACTTCGTCCTCAACCAGTTCTCAGAGTTCGGAAATCATCTCGGCCATTACACCGTTACTGGTCGAGCGCTCGCTCATGTCTTCGAACACGTGCAACAGAGCAGCGGGCGTGACCTCAACCTCGCAGCGTTCACCTCAGCGACAGGGTCTGCCGGCACCATTGCAGCCGGTGATCGTCTTAAGGATGAATACGGAACAAAAATCGTTGCAGTGGAGGCGCTCGAGTGCCCAACAATGCTTGAGAACGGTTTCGGCGAGCACAACATTCAGGGCATTGGTGACAAACACATTCCACTCATTCATAACGTCATGAACTCCGATGTGGTGGTGGCGATCAGCGACCGTTCAACCGATGACCTTGACGTGCTGTTCAATACCGACGCAGGACGCCGGCTGCTGGCCGATCGACATGGGATTGACGAAGCAACTATCGATGCTCTCTCTCATTTTGGTTTCTCAGCAATTTGCAACACGTTGGCTGCGATCAAGACCGCCCGCATGCTCGACCTCGGCGAGAACGATGCGCTCATTACGGTCGCCACAGATGGCGGGGCGCTCTACCCAAGTGAGCGGGCGAAAACGCTGGCAACAAGATTTGGCGGCGAGTTATCTGAGGCCGATGCCGCTGCCATTTACGGAGAGCATCTCGCCAATGTTTCAACCGAACACATGATCGAGATGACCGAGGCGGATCGTCGTCGAGTCTTCAACTTGGGTTACTACACCTGGGTTGAGCAACAAGGAACGCCGTTTGAACTTTTCGAAGAGCGTCGTCACCAGTCGTTCTGGCAGAACCTTCGTCGATATGTCGGCGTGTGGGATTCGATGATCTCTGAATTCAACGAACGCGTCGCATCTGCGTAATCAGCGATCATGGTGGCCGGTCTTCGATGCGTGGTGTGCGGGGAAGAGATCGAAATCTCACGCCCAATGTCGTGGACATGTCCTCGAGCAACAGAGGCCGATCCGTTTCATGTGCTCGAGTTTGTCGACGACGGGGCACCACCAACGATTGAGATCGATCGTGGGGAAAGCAATCCGTTTGTTCGATATCGCGAGCGAATGGGGTGGTGGGCATTCGCCCGGGCGAACGGCATGTCCGATGATGAGACCGTTGTTCTTGCTCGGTCGGTCGCAGGACAATTCAGCGTCACCCCTCTTCAACCGCACGATGGGCTGAGCGATGTCATTGGTCGTTCGGTGTGGGCGAAAAATGAGACGGTTGGAGTAAGCGGATCTCATAAATCTCGCCATCTCGTCGGCATTATGCTGCACCTCATCGCTGCTGAGCAACTCGGCATGCTGACCGAGCGGCCACCACTTGCGATCTCGTCGTGTGGGAACGCGGCGCTAGCTGCCGCAACGGTTGCGAGTTCGCAAGAATGGCCGTTGCGAGTGTTCGTTCCGACATGGATGGACGACTCGTTCGGTAGTGGTCTTGATGCCCTTGGCGCTGAGGTCAACCGTTGTGAACGAATCGCCGGCGCCGCAGGCGATCCCGCCATGAGCGCGTTTAGGGAGGCGGTGTCGCAGGGGGCAATCCCTTTCAGCGTTCAGGGTCCAGCAAATGCGTGGTGCCTCGATGGTGGTCGAACCATTGGCTGGGAGCTTCACGACCAATTGAACGACGTTGAGGTAGCCCCGCAGGCGGTATTTGTTCAGGTCGGAGGAGGTGCCCTCGCAACATCGCTTGCGCTCGGCCTCGGTGATGATGTCCCACTTGTCGTTGTGCAAGCCGAGGGCTGTGCGCCCCTCCACCGCGCCTTGCAAGCGGCATCTAGAGTTGACGCTCCGGAACTTCATTGGGCTGAACTTATGCAGCCGTGGGAGTCACCTCACTCGTTGGCTGACGGAATTCTCGACGATGAAACGTATGACTGGATCAGCATTGGGCGTGCCATTGAGAGATCTTCAGGCCGATCTGTCGTCGCTACTGAATCAGAGATCGTCCACGCCCATGAGCTGGTCAATACATCAGGACCTCCGACTTCGGCGACAGGAACCGCCGGNGTAGCTGGCGCCCTTGGTGAGATCGCCGCCGGCGCGCTTGATGATCGGCCAATTGTTGTCCTGCTTTCCGGAGCTGCACGCTGAGCCTGAGCGTAAGTCGGGGTAGCCTTANCCCATGTCCGGCGACAACGTTCATCCAAGCCCATCCGCACTAGAGGGCGGCATCGACCCGCGAAGTGATGTGTTTAACCGACTGCTGAAGAACCGTGTTGTTCTGCTCGGTTCTGACGTGAACGATGAGATTGCGAATCAGCTCTGCGCCCAATTGCTGTATCTCGAAGGCGAAGATCCGAACAGTGATATTTGGTTGTACATCAATTCGCCCGGCGGATCGGTAACTGCAGGTATGGCAATTTACGACACGATGCAGTTCGTTTCTTGTGATGTGGCGACTGTCTGCCTCGGCCTCGCTGCGTCGATGGGCCAGTTCTTGCTGACGGCGGGAGCCGCTGGTAAGCGTTACAGTCTCCCGAATGCTCGCATCATGATGCATCAGCCATTGGCGGGTCTTCGTGGTCAGGCGGCCGATATCGCCATTCAGGCTGAGCAGCTTGCCTACACCAAGCTTCGTATGGCTCAACTCATTGCAGAGCATTCAGGGCAACCTCTCGAGCAGATTCAAGAAGACTCCGAGCGCGACCGTTGGTTCACTGCTGAGCAGGCCAAAGAATATGGCCTTTGCGACAACGTGATTCTGCGTCGAGGTGAAATCGTCTGACGTTTAGTCTGCTGNGCCGACNGGCGTTGCAGGCTCNGGAGCNTCNTGCGGNACCANAGTCGTAACTGGTCCGAGGTCGACGTCGCATGATGCCATCGCCCACTCACGGATTGTGAGTGCAGCAGATTCACTTTGATAGGCGGCGGCGGCAACACGTTGGATGCTGCCCGGGTCGCCGGGAACAACGGTATTCGCAGTCTCGATTGCTTGGAGCACGTTTGACCATTCTTGAGCAACAGCCAACGGCGCAAGCGTCTGCAAGCGTTGGTAGAGCTCAAGGGTTGCGGTGAGTTCGAGATCGCTGTCGACCGTTGCGGCGACGATTGCTGACCGGTTGCTTCGAAGTTCCTCGCAGAAGGCGGCCGCATCAGGAACAGGTGTCGCCTCTCCACAGGCAGAAAGAGTTGTCATTGCGAATCCAACGATGGTTGCAATCGAACCAAGTCGTTTCCCCTGCACAAAACGAGTGTTNCACAACGGCTCCCTAGATTGCCGCCACCCATCGGGTGGTGCACCCCATTCCCCACATCTGCGGAAGACTCTTCATGTGATTGCATTGGTGTCGTCGGCGACCATCCTCGGTGCACGTGGCTTCTCGGTTCAAGTCGAGGTTCACGTGGGTCGAGGCCTGCCTGGCTTTTCGATGTTGGTGTCCGGTGGAGAGCTCTGATGAGCGAATACCCTCGTCTACGTGGACATCGATCCAACGACCGAGTCGAACCAAGTCGATCTGTGGCAGATCGACCGGTTTGTTGCGTCATTGACTTCGCTGTCAGAACGAACCGTCGAGGCCTATCGAACCGATCTCCGCATGTTCGCCGAATTCATCACACGGATGAACATCAACGATCCCTCCTCAGTCAACCGAACGAATGTCCGTCGTTACGTCGCTCACCTCTCGACCCGGCAATACGCGCAACGAAGCATTGCGAGAAAGATCGCATCGATACGGCGGTACTTCAGGTGGGCTCTCCGTCACGANGTTGCCGACACNGACCCNACCCTTGGNGTACAGGTCAGCGGTGGAACTGGTCGTCTGCCGAAAGTGCTNGATCGGCGAGATCTTGAGCATCTTCTCGAACCCGCCGATGACCCTGAGGAACCCCTTTGGCGTCGTCGGCGAGATGACGCAGTGCTCGAATTGCTCTACGGATCAGGCTTGCGTGTCGCCGAACTCTGTTCGCTCGATCGGTCATCACTCGACCTCGACCATCATGCGTTGCGCGTGTGGGGAAAAGGTTCGAAAGAGCGGCGAATTCCGATTGGTGAGCCCGCATGCGATGCCGTCGCAGCATGGTGTGAGATTCGACACGANGCCGCTCCTTCCGGGGCCGGTGACGCACTGTTCACCAACGAGCGGGGCCGACGGCTCACGTCACGTGATGTTCGACGCATTCTTGATCGCCGAAGTGCAACGCCAACCCATCCGCACGCGCTCCGTCACACTTTTGCTACCCATCTTCTCGATGGCGGTGCCGACCTCCGAGCTGTTCAAGAGCTTCTTGGGCATGCCGATGTTGCGACCACCCAGCGTTACACGCACGTCAGCAAAGAGCGGCTCACGGCGGCCTATCGCCAATCCCATCCACGAGCATGACACCTCCGCCTCCACCCCCGGCCGGACAGCGCCCAGGTCTCGTTGATGCTGCCACCGAGCTAGCGGAGCAATGGAAACGCTGGGATCGCAGGCGGGCGTCGTCGGCACGAGACCACCTCATCGTGCACTACTCACCGCTGGTCAAGTTCGTCGCTGGTCGAGTTGGTTCGGGTCTTCCTCGTTCAGTCGACCCAGCCGACTTGGTCGGTTACGGGGTGTTTGGATTGATCGATGCGATCGAAAAGTTCGACCCCTCTCACGGGGTCAAATTCGAGACATATGCAGCGCCTCGAATCCGAGGCGCGATTTACGACGGTCTTCGCGAACTCGACTGGGTTCCAAGAACAGTCCGCACCAGAGGTCGCCGCATTGAACAGGCGTTAACGGAGCTCGAGCGAGAACTCGGCCGTTCTCCGAGCGAAGACGAACTCGCTACACACCTTGAGATTTCGATCGACGAGCTCGCAACGTGGCTATCCGAANTTGCAGCAACCACGGTCGGCACGCTCGACAGAGCAATCTCGATGGGTTTCGAACCCGAGGCAGACGCGCTCGACGGGTCACATACCCCGGTCGTGGCGGTCGAAGCCGNAGAGCTTCGTTCCGTTATTCGACAGGTGATGCGCGAACTTCCAGAGCGGGAACGCCTCGTTCTGTCTCTGTATTACGACGAGAACTTGACGCTCGCCGACATCGCGGAGATTCTCGATGTCACCGAGTCTCGTGTATCGCAACTGCATGCCCAGTCGGTGCTGCGACTTCGTTCTCGAATGCGGGCAGCTGGGCACCTGTAGCGCGTCGTGTTCGCCTGATGAGCCCGGTGATATTTTGGTCACTCGCCGATAGCGTGTCGGACGGCTTACCAACCGGTCAGCACCCGAGCATTCGGGTCAGTCGAGATACAACATGTTCCCGTCATTTGCGGTCGTTTCGGCGCCCTGACGTGAACCTAACCGCAACCCATATAGGAGACTTTCATGGCTCTCATCAGCATGCGTCAGATGATTGAGGCAGGTGCGCACTTCGGCCACCAGACCCGACGCTGGAACCCAAAAATGCGCCGCTTCATCTTCGGTGAGCGCAACGGAATTTACATCATTGATCTCGACCAAACGTTGAATCGCGTCGACACGGCCTACAACTTCCTTCGTGACCTCGTGGCCGACGGCGGCAACGTGCTCTTCGTCGGAACGAAGAAGCAGGCCCAGGACCCAGTTCGCGAGGCCGCGGATCGTTGCGGAATGCCGTACGTCAACGAGCGTTGGCTCGGCGGAATGCTGACGAACTTNGGCACCATTTCTCTGCGCGTCAANAAGATGCTCGAACTTGAGCGCCAGAAAGAAATCGGCGAGTTCGATCTCATGATTAAGAAAGAAGCGTTGCTTCTTGACCGCGAACTCACCAAGTTGCAGCGCAACCTCGGTGGTCTCCGTTCAATGAAGAAGGCACCGGAAGCGATTTTTGTTCTCGACACGATGAAAGAGCACATCGCAGTCACCGAGGCAAACAAACTCGGAATTCCTGTTGTGGCGGTTGTCGACACCAACGTTGACCCAGATTCCATTCAGTTCCCGATTCCTGGAAACGACGATGCGATTCGTGCCAACGCATTGTTCGCGAACGTGATCGCAGAAGCCGTTCTCGAAGGTCAATACATAGCATCACGCCGCCCGCAGGCAGCTCCTGCCATACCAGAGCCGAAAGAGCGCACCCCTGAAGAAGAGGAAGCGTTCGCTCAGGCACAGGCTGAGGCTCGTGCCGCCGCCGCTCGCGCGCAGGCTGAGCGAGAGGCACGGATGGCCGCAAAGAAGGCCGCTGATGATGCCGCCGCCGATTCAGCAGAAGCACCTGCCGACGAACCAACTGCCGAAGAGACCGAAGAAGCTGATACTTCGGCTGAATCCTGAAACGATCTGAAGAGAGGCTGACAGATGTCATTTAGCGCACAAGACGTGAAGGCGCTGCGCGAATCAACCGGCGCCGGCATGATGGACTGCAAGAAGGCACTCGAAGAATCATCGGGTGATATCGAGGCTGCCAAGCAGTACCTGCGAGAGAAGGGGTTGGCGGCAAGCGCAAAGCGCGACGACCGAGAAAACAACCAGGGTTTGGTTGCCCTCGGTATTGAAGGCTCGACCGCTGCGATGGTCCAGTTGAAGTGCGAGACCGACTTCGTCGCCGGTAGCGAGCACTTCCTCAACGAGGCCGCCGAACTGCTGAAGGCAGTTCTGGCAGGAGGCGCCGACGCAGTCGCAAGCCGTGAAACTCAACTCGAGGAGCTTCGTATTCTTCTCAAAGAAAAGATCGAACTTGGCAACGTTGTGCACATGGTGGCTGCTGACGGCAACACCATTGGACACTACGAGCACATTCAGGGTGGCCGAGGGGTCAACGGTGTTCTCGTTGAGATGGCNGGCGCGAGTGACGANCTTGCCCATGACATCGCTGTCCACATTGCGTTCGCACGCCCGCAGTACCTCAACCGGGAAGATGTTCCTGNNGATGTGGTNNCGACCGAGCGCTCAACGCTCGAAACAATCACACGCAACGAGGGTAAGCCGGAACAAGCGATCGAAAAGATCGTTGAAGGCCGCATTGGCGGGTTCTTCAAAGATGNGTGCCTCCTCGAGCAACCATTTGCCAAAGACGATAAGCAGTCGATTCGGCAGGTGATTGGGTCGGCCGAGATCGTCCGGTTCGCTCAGGTTGAGATCGGCTGAGATAATTCTCATATGAGCGACGATTCGACGACCACCCCACGATGGCGACGGATCGTCTTTAAGCCTTCAGGTGAGGCACTCGCTGGCCCATCGGGTCGCGGACTTGACGGCCCGACCCTCGATGCGACTGCCCGAGAGATTATTGACCTTCGGCAGAACCTTGATGTTGATGTCGCGGTCGTCGTTGGTGGCGGAAATTTCTGGCGCGGCCGCACCGGCGCAATGGAAGGCATGGACGCCACTCAGAGCGATCACATCGGCATGCTGGGNACAGTGATGAACGCGCTGGCCCTTCAGGACGCGCTTGAGCGCCAAGGGCAACCAACCCGTGTGCAGTCTGCGATCGAGATGCCGAGAATCGCTGAGGCCTACATTCGTCGTCGAGCGGTTCGCCACCTCGAGAANGGGCGTGTNGTNATCTTTGCCGCCGGTACCGGAAACCCGTTTTTCACCACCGACACCGCCNCAGCATTGCGGGCNGCAGANATCGAAGCTGATGCCCTGTTGAAGGGAACACATTCAGGTGTTGACGGCGTGTACGACGCTGATCCCCGTGTTGATGAGTCAGCNGTGAAGTACGACGAGGTTGGCTACATGGAGGTCATGACNAAAAACCTCAANGTCATGGACGCCACGGCTATTGCGTTCTGCCGTGATAATTCGATTCCGATTGTTGTGTTCGATATGACTGCACCCGGAGCGCTCCGGTCGATCTTGTGCGGCGACTCGGTTGGCACCATGGTGCACGACGTCTAATTCGAACGCCGTCCTAACATTTTCGTGTTGCCCCCAACGGGCTGCAACGGGTGGGTACGCTAGAAGGGTGATCGACGAGACCATTCTCGAAGCCATCGACAAGATGGAAAAAGCCGTTCTACATGTGCAATCGCAGTTCGCTACCGTGCGCACCGGCCGAGCCGCTCCTGCGCTCGTCGAGCAGTTGCAAGTCGAGTACTACGGAGCGCACGTTCCGTTGCAGCAATTGGCATCGATTCAGGTTCCTGAGGCACGCCAACTGCTGATCAAGCCCCACGACCGGGGGTCTCTCCCCGCAGTCGANAAATCGATTAGGGAAAGCGATCTGGGAGTCGCACCGAACAACGATGGTGTCGTCATTCGCCTCAATTTTCCAGCGCTCACTGAAGAACGCCGGCGAGACTATGTGAAAGTGGCGAAAAATATGGCTGAAGACGGCCGAATCGCCGTTCGAAATATTCGACGTGATGCACGGAAGTCGCTCGAGGCAGCCGAGAAAGACGGCGATATTTCTGCTGATGATCTTGATCGTGCAGAAAAAGAACTTGATAAGTACACCCACGAGCACGTGGAACGAATCGACCAAGGACTCGGCCGTAAAGAAGCTGAGCTCCTCGAAGTCTAGAGAGGTGATGAACGATGAGTGACGACATGTGGGGCGATTCAGGCTCGTTGTTTGATGGCCCCGATCGTCGTAAGTCAGACGACGAGTCGACATCAGAAGACCGGCCGGCCACGCCAACTTTTTCATTCGACGACGAATCGGGGCCTCTGCCGCATTGGACTGAGGCGCCGTCGGGAGGGATCTCTCGTGCCGATGAGTCGGCCGAAGATACCGAAGAGCGTGCACCCGTTCGCTCATTTGACGATGACGATCTCGGAATTCTTGACGATGATGTGCCAACCGGTCGGTCAGAAGACGATCTGTGGGCGACGTTTACCGCTGAGCAACCCGTATGGCAGCCGGGCGACAGCCCTGAGCCGACGCGTGAATCGCCTGCGCTTGGCACATTCGACGAGCCTGCAGACTCGTCGGGTTCTTCCACAGGTCAGCAGAGCCGGATCGTGATTGGAACCGACCCATCCGGGATGGATCGACCGATGCCAGAGTCACAGGCCGCGGTTCGAGAAGATTCGGGCGGTACTCGTCGACGTGCTGCTGGAAAGTCGAAAGCCTCCGCCCCTCGACCAGGTGCTCCGGCGTCAAGTGGTCGCGATTTGCCGGTCGCAACGGCGGTTGGCATTTTGCTCGTTGCAATTTTTGTCGGAACGCTGGTCTATCGCCCGTGGGCAGCTCTCGTACTCGTTGCCGTCGTGTTAGGACTTGCCGCTGTCGAGTTCTACGACAAGGTGACCGAGAAGGGCTACCGGCCGGCGGTGGTTCCTGGAATTGTCGCATGTGTGATCGCGCCGATTGCTGCGTATTGGCAAGGTGACGGTGCGCTCCCACTTGTCATTATCTTCGCATTTATTGCTACTGCAGGCACCTATATCGGGGCACGGTCAGTCGACATCGGTCCGCTTCCAAATGTGTCGATCACGACGTTGCCAATCGTGTGGGTCGGGCTTGCCGGTGCATACGCCGGATTGATTCTTCGTTTCTCCACCACGGGGGAGGTGCTGCGGGCTGATAACGGTACCGACACCCTCTTCATGCTCGCCCTCGCAGTGGTTGCGAATGATGTCGGTGCACTGTTCGTTGGTGCAGCAGCCGGCCGCACACCTCTGCGCTCATGGATTTCTCCCGGGAAGACCGTCGAAGGCTTTATCGGTGGGGCGTTGCTCACAATCGTGGTGCTCATCGTGGCCGGTATCGGCGGATGGAATACCACGTGGGACAGCACAGGTGATCTGCTGCTGCTCGCAATCGTGGTCTCGATTTTTGCCCCGATGGGAGATCTCGTCGAGTCGATGTTTAAGCGGAATCTCGGCGTGAAAGATTTCGGATCATTGGTGAAGGGCCACGGTGGGGTACTTGACCGCTTTGATGGCTTCTTGCTGACGCTGCCGATCGTCTACTACTTGACGCTCATTCTTAAGCCGTGGGCTGGCTGATAGCCAATCACCAAGATGGCTTCTATTCGGGTCGCAATTGCGGGTTCTACCGGTTCGATTGGCGGCCAAACCCTCGAGATCATTTCGGCTGAGCCCGATGCATTTGATGTCGTCGGTCTTTCGACTGGACGCTCAGCTGCGGTCATTATCGAGCAGGCCAAAACCTTTAGGCCAGCGATTGTTGCGGTAGCTGACCCCTCAGCGCGAAACGAAGTGAGCGAAGCACTATCGGGGCTGAGCGAAATCGAGGTTGTGGCAGATGCGAAAGAGATGTGCGACATTGCTGATGTCGTCATCAACGGGGTCGTGGGTTTTGCTGGTC
Source organism: Acidimicrobiaceae bacterium (assembly GCA_002727235.1). Taxonomy (GTDB): domain Bacteria; phylum Actinomycetota; class Acidimicrobiia; order Acidimicrobiales; family Ilumatobacteraceae; genus Casp-actino5. The sequence goes on along the minus strand of PBWL01000011.1, from coordinate 45,262 downwards.
TTTCTGTCACCATGGCAACACTGTCGAACGGACGTCGACTCGGACTTGCCAACAAAGAAAGTCTGATTGCCGCTGGGCCCGTAGTGCAGCCGTTGCGTGAGGTTGACGGTGCTGAACTCGTGCCGGTCGACTCTGAACATTGTGCGCTACACCAATGCCTTCGCTCGTCGATCGACGCTAACCGAGAGGTCTCTCGGTTAGTACTGACGGCAAGCGGTGGCCCGTTCCGGGGCCGTTCGGCCGCAGAGCTTGCGAATGTGACGGTGGACGAGGCGCTACGCCATCCGACGTGGTCGATGGGGCCAAAGATCACGATCGATTCGTCAACACTGATGAATAAGGGCCTTGAGGTCATTGAAGCGCACGAACTGTTCGGTACCCCAATCGATGAGATTGACGTGGTCGTTCACCCGCAGTCGGTGGTCCACTCGATGGTTGAATTCCTTGATGGTTCGACGATCGCTCAACTTTCGATGCCCGACATGCGGCTTCCAATTGGGTATGCACTCGGGTGGCCTCACCGCCTAGGGACACCGTTCGGAACGATCGATTGGACAAAACTTTCGCAGTTGAATTTCGAGCCGCCAGATCGGAGTACCTTCAGATGTCTCGATCTTGCCTATGCCGCAGGGCGCGCAGGCGGCACTGCACCTGCGGTTATTTCAGCAGCCAACGAAATTGCCGTTCATGCGTTTATCAATGGCGAGATCACCTGGGCTCAGATCCACGATGTCTCCGCAGCGGTTCTCGACGCAACAACGGTTTCACAGCCATCAACGGTGGACGAAGTTATTGATGCCGATCGTCGCGCTCGTGAGGACGCAAGGCGTGTGATCAGTGGCATGCTTGCGTAAGAGCAATCATGTCTGAGCACTTGAAACCAGAGTCATCGTCTCCTGCCGCGTGGCCCGCACCGTCTGCACCCTCGCGTTTCGTATCAGAGGTAGTTGCTGGTGGGGCGGTTGGGGAGCGACCGCCAGATGAGAAGAACTCAGGCATCATCGGTCTCGTCGTGCTCACTGGGATTTTTGTTGCCTTGGCGGTGGCAAATATTTGGTGGTTCGTATTCGCAGTCGGGCTGTTGCTTTCCATCGTGCTTCACGAGGTCGGTCATTACTCGACGGCGCGTTGGAGCGGAATGAAAGTGACCCAGTTCTTTGTGGGCTTCGGACCACGCGTGTGGAGCATGCACCATCGGTCAACCGAGTTCGGTGTTCGGGCGCTGCCTCTCGGGGCATTTGTTCGCATCGTTGGTATGAACATGATGGATGACGTCGACGATGCTGATGAAGAACAGACCTACCGGTCAAAGTCCTATCCAAAGCGAATGCTCGTCATTACTGCGGGCTCGCTCATGCACTTTTTGTTGGCACTGGTGCTGCTATCAGCGGTCTTCACGACCCGGGGTGAGACAGTGGTGTTGCCAGGTGCTGAAGTGATGTCAGTTGGCGAAGAGATGCCAGCCACAGGGGTCGTGTTGCCCGGTGATGTGATTTTGAGCGTCGACGGTCTTGAGGTGGTCGACGGCGCTCTTGGTGACGTGGTGAGGTCATTCGAACCAGGATCTGCAGTTGACATTGCGATTGAGCGTGCAGGCGTCGAAATGATGGTGACGACCACACTCGGCTCGAACGCACTCNTTGGNGGAGACGGCACGTCAGCGTTTCTAGGCGTCTCGACGGTGATGCCGGTAGCGCTTGAGCAACGTGCATGGTGGTCAGCGCCATTGCATTCGGTCACGGCTATGGTCGATCAAATGTGGATGTCGGTGAAGGGTGTCGTCACCGTGTTGAATCCTGCAAACGTCATCGCGCACCTGTCGGGTGACAACGCCGATCCGATGACGAGACCGACGACACTGGTCGGTATCACTGCGGTGAGTGATGACGTTGGTCAGTCGGGAGGCTTCGCGGGCATTATCGAGTTGTTGGCGTTCTTGAATGTCTTTGTTGGGGTGTTCAACCTGTTTCCCCTCTTGCCACTCGACGGCGGCCATGCAGCGATTGCGACGTACGAGCGTGCTCGGGAGGGGCGGACGCGCTCGAGATATCACGCCGATGTCGCCCGGCTTGTGCCTTTGACAATGGCGGTGGNAGCGATGCTNGCNTTCATGTTTATGTCCGGTCTGTACCTCGACATCGTCAACCCGATTGGGTGAAGAGAACCTGATGGAAGTCAAAGGATGGTCAGGGGAACGTCGCCCNTCTCGGGTGATCAATGTTGGCNATGTCCCAGTTGGCGGTGACTCACCGATCACGGTGCAGTCGATGACGGTGACAAAAACTGCTGATGTTGAAGGAACGCTGCAACAGATCTATGCGCTAGCCGCAGCCGGATGCGACATCGTTCGGTGTACCTGCAACGANNCGGAGGCNGCGGTNGGCCTNGCTCAGATNGTTCCTCGTTCACCGATTCCGGTNATTGCCGACATCCACCANCAATACAAGATGGCNCTTGCTGCGTTAGATGCAGGAGTGCACGGGCTGCGNCTCAACCCGGGAAACATTCGCCGACCNGAACACATCAAGGCAGTTGCGAGTGAATGTCGAGATCGGGGCGTGCCGATTCGCATCGGCGTTAATGCAGGATCACTTGATCCTGACCTTTACGAGAAGTATGGGGGAGCAACGCCCGAGGCCATGGTTGAGTCTGCGCAGAGAGAACTCGAATATTTCGCAGAGGTCGATTTTGATCTCGCCAAGATTTCGGTCAAGGCATCGAGTGTCCCGTTGATGGTCGAGGCTTACCGGCAACTCGCAGAGGTGACCGACCATCCGTTGCACCTCGGCGTAACTGAAGCAGGCCCGCCACCCGCAGGTCTGGTGAAAGCCACAGCGGGGATTTCGACACTTCTCATGGAGGGAATTGGTGACACCATCCGGTATTCGCTGACGGCTGACCCGGTTGAGGAGGCTCGTGCAGGCCGCCAACTGCTTGAGGCACTCGGTCTTCGCGAGCGAAAGAATGTTGATCTCATTGCATGTCCATCATGTGGTCGCGCAGAAGTTGATGTCATCGACGTTGCCCAAAAAGCAATGGAGGCGTTCGGTGAACGTCAACTTCCGTTGCAGGTAGCGGTGATGGGATGTGTCGTGAACGGACCAGGCGAAGCACGAGAGGCCGACCTTGGAATCGCCGCAGGAAACAAACGGGGCCATCTGTTCATCAAAGGTCGAAATGTGGCCGTCGTACCTGAAGATGAAATGGTTGGAGCGCTTGTCGAATGGGCCGAATTCATTCACGAACACGGCACCGAAGCCGCAATCGCTCGCGCTGATACGGCGCGAGCGGAACGTGAGGCCGAGAAAGACCGGTCGATTCTGCTNGCAGAACAGGGNGATGATGCGAACAATGCGANCGAACGCATCGTTGAGATCGGTCGCCGCCTCTCAGGCGACAGCGCGTCGTAATTAGCCGTTGAGCTCTGCGATTGCGGCGGCGGTCGCAAGGACCCGTCGAGCATTGTCGACGTGAAGATTTTCGATCATCCGACCATCGACAGTGATTACTCCACGCCCTTCGCTTACCGCTTCATCAAATGCTTCGATCACTCGCTGTGAGTAGTCGATGTCAGCCTCAGATGGGGCCCACACATCGTTTGCCGGTTCAACTTGGTTCGGGTGAATGAGGGTTTTGCCATCGAAGCCAAATGCTCGACCCTGCTGTGCTTCAGCGAGGAACCCTTCGGGATTTTTGACGTCGTTGTAGACGCCATCGAGAATGACCTTGTCGGCTTCTCGGGCTCCGAGAAGCGCCATTGCCAGGTGAGGAATCAACGGGGCTCGGTCGGCGTGCTGTTCGGCGCGCAGCTCTTTGATGAGGTCGTTTGTTCCCATGACGAGCACATTGACCCGAGGGTGAGCCGCAATCGATTGAATATCAAAAATCGCTGTCGGGGTTTCAACCATGGCCCATATCGTCATGTCTTCGGGTGCGCGGGCTGCTCGAAGTTGGGCATCGACTTCGCTGAGGTGATCGGTGGATGTCACCTTTGGAATGACAACGGCAGCAGCCGATGACCCGGCAGCTGCTGCGATGTCAGCTGCTCCCCACGGCGTGTCGAGACCGTTGCAGCGAATCGTCAGCTCTCGGCGTCCGTAGTCACCTGAGGTGGTGGCAGCAACTGCATTTTCACGGGCTGCATCCTTTGCATCAGGGGCGACGGCGTCTTCGAGATCGAAGATGATGGCGTCGGCTGGAATGGTCTTTGCCTTTTCGAGCGCTCGCTCGTTTGCTGCAGGCATGTAGAGCACCGATCGGCGCGGTCGTAAAGACGACATGTCAAGATCCCAACTCGTAAAGGGCGGCTAATTCAGGGTCGCTTGCTGCGAGTTGCTCGGCAAGGCGAACGACGACCTGGCATTGCTTGACCGATGCGTCATCTTCCATCTTGCCGTCGAGCATGATGGCGCCGGTGCCGTCACCCATTGCGTCGATCACGCGTCGAGCGTGGGCCACTTGTTCAGCCGATGGCGAGAACACTTCTTTTGCGACGGCGATCTGGTCGGGGTGCAGGCTCCATGCTCCAACACATCCAAGCAAATAGGCATTGCGGAACTGGTCTGCGCACGCCGTGGTGTCGCGAATATCGCCGAATGGCCCGTAATACGGCAAGATCCCAGCCATCACACATGCGTCGACCATACGAGCGATTGTGTAGTGCCAAAGGTCCTGCTGGAATGTTGGTCGGTCAGCATCTGGGTTGTCGGGGTCAGGATCAGACCGCACGAGGTAATCGGGGTGTCCTCCACCAACTCGGGTGGTCTTCATGCGGCGGTTCGCAGCGAGATCGGCTGGGCCGAGCGAGAGTCCTTGCATACGCGGTGACGCCAGACAGATTTCTTCTACATTTGCCACACCGCGAGCGGTCTCCAAAATTGCGTGCAGCAGGATCGGCCGGGTGAGTCCAGCTTCGGCCTCCAACTGCGCAATCAGTCGATCGGCGTAATGGATGTCTTCGGCGCCTTCGACTTTGGGGAGAATGATGACGTCGACCGCATGCCCTGCTTCGACAACAGCGGCTCGGATGTCAGCGAGACACCATGGCGAATCGAGGCTGTTCACCCGAGTCCACAGTTGCGTCGAACCGAAATCAACATTCTGAGCGACATCGACGAGCCCGGCACGGGCTGCATCTTTTTCAGCCATCGGGACGCCGTCTTCTAGGTTGGCGACGAGCACATCGACCTTGCCGACGAGTGACGGAACTTTGCTGCGCATCTTTTCGTTATTTGGCGGGAAGAAATGAAGCATTCGGCTAGGCCGAAACGGAATCTCGCGAACGGGTTCAGGGGCGCCGACGGCGAGCGGACGGAAGAAGTCTTTAGGTGAACGCACACCCAGACGCTACGTGCCTGGAGCCTCGTTTGAGAAACCGCGCAGCCAGGCGGGTAGCCGTGTGGGGCGTCCTTCAGGGGTGACTGCGCCGTGAACGGTAATGCCCGTCGAGTGGACGATCTCGCCGACGGTGAGTAGGTACACCATTTGGAAGGTGGCACGAGTGATCGGCCCCATTGCCACGTGCACGTCAACCACATCGTCAAATTTCAACGGCTGGCGGTATTGCACTCCTGCTTCCAGCACCGCCATGTCAACGCCCTCCGCCCGAATCTCGTGATAGGGGTGGCCGATATGGCGGAGATATTCCACCCGGGCTTCCTCGAGGTACGGGAGGTATCTGCTGTGGTGAACGATGCCCATTGCATCGGTTTCAGCAAATCGAACGCGAATGCGATGCGAGAAGTCNTATGCCGAACGGTCGGTAGGNGGTTCGATAGACATTCTCACAACCCTCGACCGTATCGTGCTGGTGTGAGGAGTCGTGGACTATGACGCCGGCGGTGAAGCTGATGACGAGCACGTCGATTGCGTTTCGCGTCTGCGAATATGGCCATGACCCGGCAAATTCCAATTTTGGTCTCGAGGCGGCAGACCTGCTCGGACTCGACCCAGATCAGGTGTTTAAGACCCTTATCGTGCTCTCGGGTGAAGAAGAAATGTGTGCGGTCGTTCCGGTCAGCGGGCAGCTCTCGCTGAAACTCTTCGCGCAGGCAGTTGGTGCTAAGCGCACAGAAATGTGTCCCCCTGATCGAGCTGAGCGATCGACCGGGTACTTGGTTGGTGGAATCTCGCCGATTGCTCAGCGCCGACGCCTGAGAACCGTCATCGATGAAACTGCGCAGTTGTATGACGAGATCTATGTGAGTGGCGGCCGGCGAGGCCTCGATGTTGCGATCGACCCCAACGATCTTGCCTTCCTCACCGATGCCACGTTCGCCGACATCGCCATCGGTTAGCAGCAGACGCGATCAGATGCCCGACGGATGGCGGAGGGTGGCCTCAATCCGCGCTACTCGGGTGCGGGCCGGTGGGTGGGAGGCATTGAGTCGTTGACGCCACCCGATGCTGCGCTGGCCTCCACCGTGAGCGATGACGGTGTTGAGCGCACTTGCGAGTTCGCGGCCGTAGCCGAGTCGAACGCTTCGTTGATCAGCATCGAACTCTGATCGATGTCCAACAAGATTGCCAACGGCATCGCTGGTGTACAGCACGATCAGGAAGATCCATGACACTGCCGTGAGGACTGCCGAGACGACGCTGCCGAGAGCCGTCAGCGCAGAGGAATGGGCGACGAAGCTGTCAGTTGCGGCTCTCGCCACGTTCTTCACGGCAAACCCCACGCGAGCAAGAGCGATGATCGGCAGCGAAAACCAGTGGATCAAGGTNAGCGAGACCGTGTGCAANCCGAGGTGGTGCGAGAGTTCGTGAGCGAACACACCGGCGAGTTCACGNGGCCCAAGGTGTNGCAGAGAGAATGANGTTGTCACCACNAGATGCCCCCCACAGGCAAANGCATTGAGNTCGTCAGCATCAATGACCCGCAGNACNAATTTGTCNGGATNAATTCCCGCTGCCGCTGCAACCTCCTGCCAGACGGGTTGAGCGACCGAACTTTCCTCGACGGTCAACGCCCTAGCACCGAGAGCAGGAGTGAGGAGAAGTTTCTGAGCAAATCGAACGAAGAGGACACCGGCACCCGCTACCCAGACGACCGGTAGCAACCAAAATGTGACCGAAATACCGAACAAGTTGAGCACTGCATTAAGGGGAATCCAGATGAGTCGCAGTGAAATCAGTGAAAACGGCAACAGCACCAGTAGCGGGGTGAGCGCCGCAAGTGAAGAAAAGTTGGCGGCGCGGCGAGGGGCGCAAGGCGGTGTTGACTCCACAATATGAAATGTTACGGAGAAGTCAGCACGGTTTCTCTACGCCAACTCTCAGGCAGAATGGGGAGATGGCTGACCACACTTCGTCGACTCCATCGATTATCCCGGGTGCAGAACCACTGTCTCATGTTGTTGGTTCAACGACCGGCGTCCTCGTATTACACGGCTTCACAGGTAATCCGTCTTCGGTACGAATTCTTGCGGAAGCGGCAATTGCCGAGGGCTACGACGTTGAAATGCCCCGTTTGCCGGGCCACGGCACAACAGTTGACGACATGATGACAACAGGCTGGGATGACTGGTTTGGCGCCGCTCTTCAGGCATTTGACGCCCTTGCCAAGCGATGTGAGCGAGTGGTTGTCGCCGGACTCTCAATGGGTGGTCTCCTCACGCTCTCTGTGGGAGGAGCACGCTCGGTCGCTGGGCTCATCTGCGTGAACCCGGTCGCACGAATGAGATCACCTGAAGAGGTCGAGATGGTTGAAGAACTCATTGCGGACGGCATGGAGATTCTTCCCGGAGTTGGCTCAGACATCGCTGACCCAGAATCTTTTGAAACCGCATACGAAGGCACCCCACTCGTGCCTCTTCGATCAATGTTCTTTGAAGGTGTTCAGCCTCGATGGGAACGATGGGGAGATCTCGAGGCGCCGTTACTTCTCTTCACCTCTGAACAAGACCATGTTGTTGACCCTGCTGACAGTTCGCATCTCGCAGCGACATACGGCGGAAGTGTTGACCATGTGTGGTTGAAGAAGTCGTATCACGTTGCAACACAGGACTACGACAAAGCGTTGATCGTTGAGAAGTCGCTAGCGTTCATTTCAGAACTCGCACACTGATCGTTGAGCCACCCGTATGTTCGCATCGATTCCTTCACCGTCATGGTCAAGTCTGTCGATAGGGCCTATCGAGTTGCGGATGTACGGGTTCCTCATTGCCGTCGGCGTGGTTCTCGCAATACGGCGACTTGGTATTGGACTCGAGCGNTTCAAAACGGGTGGATCAGAAGCAGCAGCGTCGATCGGTATGTGGGGTGTTGGAGCGGGTCTCATCGGCGCCCGCTTGTATCACGTCGTCACTGAATGGGACCGTTTCTCGGGAAATCTCAGCGAGATCCCGAAGGTCTGGCATGGNGGNCTNGGAGTTCCTGGAGGGGTTNTCCTCGGAACGATCGTTGGCGTCNTGCGGGCACGATCNTTTGGAATTTNGACAGCGGAGACCTTGCATGCTGCGGCGCCGGCAATTCCGCTNGCTCAAGCTGTTGGGCGATGGGGCAACTGGTTCAACCAAGAATTGTTTGGCCGCCCCACGACTCTGCCGTGGGCATTGCGCATCGATGATGAGCATCTTCCAGCGGCATACGAATCAGGTACGACCTTCCACCCGACATTTCTTTACGAGAGCATGTGGACCCTGGGCCTCAGTCTGTGGTTGGTTCGGTTGAGTGGGTCACCACGCTTTGCGGGTTCACGACTCTTTGCGCTGTACGTCAGCGGNTACGGACTCGGCAGGCTGTGGATTGAAGGCCTCCGCATCGATGACGCCTCGGTTATCGGNGGTCTNCGATGGAATCAGTGGGTTGCGATCGCGGCGATTGTGGGTGGGCTGATCTATCTCGCAATGACATCATCATCTGGCGACTCTGCCGAAGAAGTCGATGTGCAGCAGGCCGCCACCAACGGCGACCGGTAGCCTCAAGAGAGTGTCAGAACAGATAGATCGCGGTGCTGTCGAGCGGGTCGCAAAGTTGGCGCGGCTCGAATTGAGTGACGCAGAACTCGATGAGGCAACGACCCGTCTTGCGGGAATGATGGCGCACTTTGCCGATATCGATGCGCTTGACCTCGACGATGTAGAGCCGATGACCCAGCCTTACGAATTGGTCAATGTGTTGCGCGATGACGTTCCGCTCGAGACTCTTGACCANGACGAAGTACTCGCTGCCGCTCCAGATGCCNCCGACGGCCGATTCGGTGTGCCGCCAATCTTGGGGCTCGACCTGTGAGCACGTTCCAGAGCGCACGTTCGATTGCGGCTTCGGTGTCAACGGGAGGATCATCTGCGGTTGAAGTCGTGTCGCAGCACCTTGCGCGCATCGAAGAACGCGAAGANGAGGTNCATGCGTTCAACCTNNTGCTTCNNGATGAGGCGNTGCAATCAGCNGAACGCNTCGATGAACGNATNGCGGCAGGGGAGCAGGTAGGGCCACTTGCNGGNGTNCCGATNGCGCTGAAAGACAACCTNTGCACCCGAGGAATTCCNACGACATGCTCNTCGAANATTCTTGANGGGTGGCGNCCTCCNTATGACGCAACCGTGGTGTCNCGACTCGCCGACGCCGGTGCAGTGTTTGTNGGCAAAACCAACCTNGANGAATTTGCGATGGGCTCAAGCACCGAAAACTCGGCGTTCGGCCCNACNCGAAACCCGCTCGANACGAGTCGTGTNCCGGGAGGNTCATCGGGCGGATCGGCAGCNGCNGTTGCTGCNGGNTTCTCCGCGATGTCGCTCGGTTCAGACACCGGCGGCTCGATCCGTCAACCTGCGGCCCTTTGCGGGGTTGTAGGCGTCAAACCCACCTACGGGGCGGTTAGTCGACTCGGGTTGATCGCATTTGCGTCCAGCCTTGACCAGATTGGGCCGTTCAGCCATGATGTCGCTGACGCAGCGCTGCTTCTCGAATGCATGGCCGGGCACGACCCCGGTGATTCAACGTCGATCCCACAACCGTTCCCGTCGCTGTCTGAGTCACTCAACCGTGGCGTCGCTGGTCTTCGTATCGGTCGCATTGTTGATCTGCCGAGTGGCGCCGATGCTGACGTTGTCGCGTCGGTCGATCGTGCGTTTGAAGTGCTCGCAGACGCAGGAGCAGAGATCATCGACGTCACGATTCCTGCATTCACCTACGGCCTGACGGCCTACTACCTCATCGCCCCAGCCGAAGCATCATCGAATTTAGCTCGTTACGACGGCGTTCGATTTGGCTCTCGGGTTGAGGCTGCTGACACCAACTCGATGTACATGGCGACACGTGGTGAGGGGTTCGGACCAGAGGTGAAACGCCGAATCATGCTCGGCACCTACGCACTGTCGGCTGGCTACTACGACGCCTATTACGGCAAAGCGCTGAAGGTTCGTCGACTGATGGCTGAAGACTTCGCAACGGCATACGAGTCGGTCGATGCGTTAGTCACGCCAGCTTCGCCGAGCGTGGCATTCCCATTTGGTTCGAAGACATCTGACCCTCTTGCGATGTACCTCTGTGATACATACACGATTCCATCGAACCTCATTGGCCACCCGGCGATGAGCGTGCCATTCGGTGCAGGCGAGAACAACCTTCCGATCGGAGTTCAGGTCCTTGCTCCGGCCATGGGCGAACCGACAATGTTCGCCGTCGCCGCAGAACTCGAACGCTCGGCAGGGGGTACCCATGTCTGATCCAGCAACGTGGACCCACGAAGGGTTCGAGATGGTCGTTGGCCTCGAAGTGCATGTCGAGCTCGCCACCGAAACAAAATTGTTTTCAGGCTCTCCTAATCGTTTCGGAGACGACCCGAACACCAATATTGACCCGGTGTCGCTCGGTCTGCCGGGCGCCTTGCCGGTACTCAACCGTCAAGCTGTCGAGTTGGCGATGAGAATCGGCCTTGCACTCAATTGCGCCGTTCAGTCGTGCACCTTTGCGAGAAAGAATTACTTCTATCCCGATATGCCGAAGGCGTACCAGATCTCTCAGTATGACCGTCCGCTCAACATTGACGGTCACCTTGAAATTGCTGACGGCATAGTGATCGGCGTCGAGCGAGCACACCTCGAAGAAGACACCGGCAAGAGCACCCACATTGGCGGCTCGGGGCGAATTCATGGAAGCGAGGGCTCGCTCATCGATTTCAATCGTGCCGGCGTGCCACTCGTCGAGATCGTGAGTCGACCTGATATGAGAACCCCTGAGCAGGCTCGACAGTACGTCAACGAACTCCGAGCAATTCTCGTTGAAATTGGTGCCTCCGATGCACGCATGGAGGAAGGCTCAATGCGGGTCGACGCAAACGTGAGTGTTCGCCGTCCGGGCGAAGAGTTCGGCACCCGTTGTGAAATAAAGAATGTGAACTCGGTTCGATCGCTTGGGCGAGCAATCGATTACGAGGCACGTCGGCAAGTTGCGTTGATCTCCGATGGTGAAGTAATCCAGCAAGAAACCCGTCATTGGGATGAAGGAGACGGACGCACGCATACCCTTCGCACCAAAGAAGATGCCGATGACTATCGCTATTTTCCAGACCCCGACCTCGTGCCACTCGACCCAGGCGATGAATGGATTAACACCGTTCGCTCGCAACTCCCCATGTTGCCGGCTGCCCGACGCATTCGTCTTGCAGAAGTGACCGGTCAAGCAGTTGACAGTGAAGCGATCGCAACGGTGGTCGAGCGCCGCCAAGACGACTATGTCGTAACGGTGGCGGAAATCGGTGGTGGTGCCGAACGCGTGCTTGTCCACGTGAAAGAGGCCTTCTCCGAGCAGGGCAGTGAACCGTCTGTGCCAGCCGCTGATCTAGCAGCATTGGTCGCAATGGAAGTAGGCGGAGAACTCACTTCAACGCAAACGAAAACATTGCTTGGCGATCTTGTCGAACAAGGTGGCGGTGACCCCAAGGCGATGGCCGCATCTCGTGGGTTTGAGGCGATGGATACATCTGAACTCGACGGATTTGTCGACGACGCAATTGCGGCTGACCCTGATGCATGGGCAAAGTTCTGCGCCGGCGACGGTAAAGCGATGGGTGCTCTTGTCGGCCATGTCATGAGGACATCGCGAGGCCAAGCTGACGGCAAGGCAGTGACAGCAATCCTCATTTCACGCAAAGGCTGAACACCCCGGACGATGGTGCTAGCCATCGCCAGCATTAGCGTGGTGGCATGAGCGATCGTCCATCTGAGACTTCAGTAGATATCAAGCCGCGTTCACGCGACGTCACCGACGGTATTCAAAAGGCAGCAGCTCGAGCGATGCTTCGGGCGGTGGGGCTCACCGATGACGATTGGGATAAGCCTCAAGTCGGTATCGCATCGTCGTGGAATGAGATCACCCCATGCAACCTCAGCCTTCGCCGGCTCGCGGAAGCCGCTAAAGATGGTGTCCAACGATCAGGTGGTATCGGACTCGAATTTGGGACGATCACCGTTTCCGATGGCATTTCGATGGGACACGAGGGCATGCGGGCCTCGCTGGTAAGTCGAGAAATTATCTGTGACTCGGTCGAAGCAGTGATCCACGCAGAACGACTTGACGGCGTCGTCGTTCTTGGGGGATGCGATAAGTCGATGCCAGGAATGATGATGTCGATTGCGCGGCTCGATCTGCCGGGAATCTTTGTCTACAACGGTTCAACACTGCCCGGCTATCACAACGGCAAAGCACTCGATGTCACCAGCGTGTTTGAGGCGATCGGCGCTTGCGCAGCAGGAACGATTTCAGAAGACGAACTGCATGCAATCGAGTCGAATGCCTGCCCGGGAGAGGGTGCATGTGGCGGAATGTTCACCGCCAACACGATGTCATCAATCGGAGAAGCACTAGGACTGAGCCTGCCAGGCTCTGCGTCGCCGCCAGCGGTTGATCGTCGTCGTGAAGATGATGCTCGTCGTGCCGGAGAGGCCGTCATCAACATGTTGAAGACGGGTTTGCGTCCTCATGACATCCTCACCAGAGGGGCATTTGAGAATGCGATCACGTTGGCGAATGCCCTTGGAGGTTCGACAAATGCGGTGCTCCACCTGTTGGCGATCGCAAATGAAGCGCGTGTCGATATTGAACTCGCCGACTTCAACCGTATTGCAGCCCGCGTCCCACACTTTGCTGACATGAAACCCGGTGGCAAGTTCCACATGACCGATCTCGATCGGGTTGGTGGTGTTCCGGTGGTGTTGAAGCACCTCCTTGAGGAGGGCTTGCTACATGGCGACGAGATGACGGTGACCGGTAAGACGATGGCCGAGAACCTTGCTGAAATTGATCCACCTACACCTGACGGAACGGTCGTGTATCCAATTTCGCAGCCGATTAACGCTGAAGGTGGCCTCAACGTGTTGACCGGTTCTCTCGCACCTTCTGGCTCGGTGGTAAAAGTGGCTGGCCTTACCGAAGATCAGCGTGTGTTCGAGGGTCCGGCCCGTGTCTTCGATGGTGAAGATGGAGCGATGGCTGCAGTTATGGGTGGTGAAATTGAGCCGGGCACTGTCATCGTGATCCGGTANGAGGGGCCGAAGGGTGGCCCAGGGATGCGCGAGATGCTGGCGATCACCGGTGCTCTGAAGGGCGTTGGTCGTGGTGCTGACTGTGCATTGATTACCGATGGCCGCTTCTCAGGAGGCACTTGGGGGTTCTGCATTGGNCACGTCGCACCCGAGGCGGTCGATGGTGGACCGATTGCCTTCGTGCAAGATGGCGACCGCATTCGGATCGACGTGCCGACGCTTGGACTTGATCTTCTTGTTGACGGCGATGAACTTGCTCGCCGTCGCGAGGGTTGGTCACCCATTGAGCCCCGTTACACCACCGGCATCCTTGGCAAATACGCCCGGCTCGCTCAAGGTGCGGAAAAGGGTGCCATCACGAACCCGGTGTGAGCCGCTCAACCGAGTGGCACACCGCGATCGGGCCGACGTGCCCGTGAAAGGGCGAAGACTCGCCATCCCAGCAGAAACACGCCATTAAAGATCGTTGCGACAACAACGAATGGCGTCGCAGTTCCACCATCGAAGATGAGCCTTCGAAAGGTCATGCCAAGAACGACGACCGACACCCAGACGATCAATCCCGACGTTGGAGTGNTCGGCGAANGGCGAACGGCCGGAATGCACCATGCCACAGCAACCGCAATGAGAAATGGAGCAACTGTTGCGAGGTAGCTAGCGATCTGTGAGCCGCTGTTGTGCTCGTTTCTGCCAATGAGGACAAAGATCGCAACGACAGCNGCGTCAGCCGCGATGAATCGCCGTCGTGATGCAGAATTACGACGCTGCAAAAGTTCCCAATCCGCCTCTGAANAACAGCAGCGGGTCGCCGTCGTTGCCGGCGAGCGAAACAACATCGCCGAGCACGAAGAGATGGTCGCCCATTTCGTAGACCTCATTAATCGTGCAGTCGATCCACGCGAGCGAGCCGTCGATCACAGGTGATCCGGTCGACTCAGAGTGCCACGCAAGCCCATCAAAACGAGACCCTTCGGCAGGTTTTGCAAACGTCCAGCANTCATCTGCTTGGTGGTTGCCAAGCACGTTGACACAGAAACTACCACTCGTCTGAATTGCCTCCCATGTNGANGACCCTTTNCCGGGGAGGAACCCAACCATCGGTGGGTCGAGTGAAACCGAGGTAAACGAGCCAATCGTCAGACCGGCGGGCTCATTGCCGTCCATCCCAGTGACGACGGTGACACCGGTGGGAAAGTGCCCGAGGACATTACGAAATTCTTTNGGATCAATCGTGCTCACCCCTTCGACACTATGCGGTCTTGGGAGATGCAGGGGAGGCGAACCGGGTACGGTTCTGGTGTGTCGGCCATCATTGANGAAAAGTCGCGGATGCGCGCTGAACTCAGGAAATGGCGCCGTGGTCTGGCGAGCGCGGAGATTGACCATCGGTCTGCGGTGATCTGTGAAGCGCTCATCACNGAAGTGAAATCGTCGACGCCGTCGAGTGTGATGGTGTTTGACTCGGTGCCCGGTGAACCTCGTCTCAGAATATTTCGTGAATGGCTAAGCGAACATGGCATTGAGATTGCTGTACCAGAAGATGATCCCAACCCGCGCAACATTGACGTTGTCGTTGTTCCAGGAGTTGCATTCACAGCCGATGGGCACCGGCTCGGCCAGGGTGGCGGCTGGTACGACAGATTTCTCGCTGACGTCGGTGACGAGACGGTGACGATTGGAGTGTGTTTCGTAGAACAAGTTGTTTCTGCTGTGCCTCAGGAACCCCATGACATCTTGTTGCACCGAGTCCTCTCTGCGTGATGCGCATTTCCATCAAGAACTTCTGAGCACGTGCGATGTGAGTTGGGCAGGGTTTTACGCCCCACATTTGCGTTCTGCGGCGCGTGCTGGCACACTATANGGCGATGAAAACAGCACAGCGCGTGTTTCTTGATCTTGTAGTAGGCATCCGGTAGCGCACCGGACCTCACACCGCGTGCGCACCGACCTCCCGACACCGGGGGGTCGTTCCGTTTTTCACCACGAGTACTTCATGACCACGACCACCAACCAGGAGAACCAATGAGCACAACATCTACTCGCATGACCGGGGCCCAAGCTCTGATCAAAGCGCTCGAGATGGAGCAGGTTGACACGATTTTCGGATTGCCCGGCGGCTGCATCCTGCCCGCATACGACCCTCTTCTCGAGTCGTCTATTCGCCACGTGCTCGTACGGCACGAACAAGGCGCTGGTCATATGGCGGAGGGTTATGCCCACGTCACCGGTCGACCTGGAGTTGCAATGGTGACATCAGGCCCTGCGGCAACAAACCTTGTGACACCACTGATGGATGCGTACATGGACTCGATTCCGATGGTCGGTATTACCGGCCAGGTTGGTACCTCAGCGATTGGATCTGACGCGTTTCAAGAATGTGACACGGTCGGCATTACCCGTTCATGCACGAAGCACAACGAACTTGTCATGACACCCGATGACATTCCGCTCGCCGTTCGCCAGGCGTTTCACCTTGCGACGACGGGCCGCCCGGGGCCAGTGTTGCTCGACCTCCCGAAAGATGTTCTTCAGAACGAGATGACATGGCATTGGCCGACCGATGACGAGGTGTCTGGCTCGCTTCCGGGGTATCGCCCGACGATGAAGGGTCACCCGCGAATGATCAAAGAAGCCGCACGAATGATTCTTGCGGCCGAACGTCCTGTGCTGTACGTCGGTGGTGGCATGTTGAAAGCGCGAGCCGCTGAAATTTTGCGAGAGCTCGCAGAGATGACAGGCATCAATGTCGTCACGACGTTGATGGCGCGTGGCGTGTTCCCCGATGACCACGAACTGTGCCTCGGAATGCCGGGCATGCACGGAACGATCGCCGCAACAACGGCAATGCAGCGCGCTGACCTACTCATCGCCCTCGGCGCCCGCTTCGATGACCGAATCACTGGTCGTCTCGACGCGTTCGCACCTGACGCAAAGATCATTCACGTCGACATCGACCCGGCAGAGCAAGGCAAAGTTCGTCGCCCCGATGTTCCGATTGTGGGCGACTGTCGTCTGGTCACCGAAGAAATCGTGCAGGCAATCCGTGACCTCACGGCATCGGGAACTGAGCAGGCCGACATCACCGCATGGAAGTCTCGAGTGTCAGGCTGGCAAGAAATCTTCCCATTGACTTACGACGAGGCTTCACCGGGCGGCGGGTTGAAACCGCAGTATTGCCTCGAAGAACTCCGCGCCGCATCGACTGACGAAACAATCCTCGTCTCAGGCGTGGGCCAACACCAGATGTGGGCGTCATTGCACTGGAAGTTCAATCAGCCGTACTCATGGGTGAATTCTGGTGGTTTGGGAACGATGGGCTTCTCGATTCCTGCTGCGATCGGAGCAAAGGCGGGTCGCCCAGACGCAACGGTGTGGGCTGTCGACGGCGACGGTTGCTTCCAAATGACGGCGCAAGAACTCGTGACCGCAACGGTCGAGCGAATTCCTGTCAAGGTTGCCCTGTTGAACAACTCGTATCTCGGTATGGTTCGCCAATGGCAGGAAATGTTCTATGACGAGCGCTACTCAGAGGTCTACTTGTCAACGGAAACCCCCGACTACGTGAAGTGGGCAGAGTCGATGGGTTGTGTTGGGATCCGGGTGGAAAGCCCTGAGGAGGTTGGCCCGGCCATCGAGAAGGCGAACTCGATCAACGATCGGTCGGTTGTTGTCGAGTTCCGTACCGACTCCGAAGAGAAGGTGTTCCCGATGGTGCCGGCTGGTGTGAGCAACGACGAGGTGCTCGTGCACCCATCGCAAGAGCAGTTCCGAGCGCAGCTCGGCTGAAGTGATTGAAGAGATCTGGAGAACACGAAATGACTGCGTTTAATCCGCATGGAGCTTCGCTCAATCACGGCATTCTTTCGGTACTGGTGCAGAACCGCCCCGGCGTGCTTGCCCGCGTTGCGAGTTTGTTCGCCCGACGTGGCTACAACATTTTCTCTCTGGCGGTAGCGCCAGCTGAAGATGAAACCCAAAGCCGTATCACGATCGTTGTCGATCTTGAATCGGCCCCACTCGAACAGATGGTGAAGCAGCTCTTCAAGCTGGTTGACGTTGTCAAGATTTCCGAGC
Organism: Acidimicrobiaceae bacterium; assembly: GCA_002727235.1. Lineage (GTDB taxonomy): Bacteria > Actinomycetota > Acidimicrobiia > Acidimicrobiales > Ilumatobacteraceae > Casp-actino5. The sequence continues at coordinate 27,701 of PBWL01000011.1, read as the reverse complement.
TTGACCCTCGGCGTTCGATCGAACGTGAATTGTTGCTCGCAACTGTTCGTGCCGATACGGGGCAACGGTCTGAAATTGTTGAACTTGTAAAGATTTTCGAGGCAAAAATTCTTGCCGTTGGATCGGATGCGGTGACAGTGAGTCTCGAGGGCCATCCGGACAAATTGGATGATTTTGAGGAACTGCTCGATTCTTATGCCATCGTTGAGATGCAGCGGACGGGTCGAGTGGCTCTTCCCAAACTTGATCGGGCGGCACGACTTCGTGCCGTCAACCCCAACCAGAAAGGAAAGGTGAGCTGACATGGCCGCCAACGTGTACTACGAGGCCGATTGCGACGGTTCCCTCATTCGCAACCGGAAGGTTGCCGTTATCGGTTACGGCTCACAGGGCCATGCACATGCGCTCAACTTGAAAGAGTCTGGCGTTGATGTGTGTATCGGTCTTCGCGAGGGTTCAAGCTCAACTCAGAAGGCAGAGCAGGCCGGATTGACCGTGAAGTCGGTCGCGGACGCAGCTGCGTGGGCAGATGTCATCATGATCCTCGCTCCTGATACTGAGCAGAAGAAGATCTTTGATGAGCACATTGCTGCACACCTGAACGTTGGCGATGCCATTGCATTTGCGCACGGTTTCAACGTCCGCTTTGGTCGCATCGCGGCTCCAGAGGGTGTCGATTGCATCATGATTGCGCCGAAGGGCCCTGGTCACTTAGTGCGTCGTACGTACACCGAAGGTGGCGGCGTACCTGCGCTCATTGCGGTTGAGCAGGACGCAACTGGTCAGGCCAAAGAAATTTCCCTGTCATACGCTGATGCCATCGGTGGGGCTCGTGCAGGTGTGATCGAGACGACGTTCACCGAAGAAACTGAGACTGACTTGTTCGGTGAGCAGGTCGTGCTGTGTGGTGGCCTCACCCGCCTGGTGCAGGCCGGATTCGAGACGTTGGTCGAGGCCGGTTACGCGCCGGAAATGGCGTACTTCGAATGCCTGCATGAGGTGAAGCTCATCGTCGACTTGATGTACGAAGAGGGCATCGCCGGTATGCGCTACTCGATTTCTGACACCGCCGAGTATGGCGACTTGACCCGTGGGCCTCGCATCGTGACCGATGCAACGAAGGCTGAGATGAAGAAGGTGCTGTCGGAGATCCAGTCGGGTCAGTTCGCCGAAGAGTGGGTGAATGAGAGCGAGTCAGGCCGTGAGAACTATCACCGCATGCAGGAAGAGGGCAAGACCCACCCGATCGAGGTCGTTGGGTCGCATCTTCGCGGGATGATGCCGTGGATCTCAGCTGGCAAGCAGAAGGTTGCTGAAGCATCTGGTGGCGATAGCTGACAATCAGTGGTATCAGCCGTTGCTGTGGCACACACCGCTTGTGATACAAGCGGTGTAATCGGACGGGCCTAAAGGCCCGACCGATTTACCTTTTCACCAGGCGTTTCTAAATATGACCTTGCAGGTCGGGTTTTGAGGGGATAGTCTCTCCGGACATGGCTGATAACGCAAAGAAACTTGGCTTTGAAACCCGCCAGATTCACGTAGGGGGAGATCCAGACCCGGCAACCGGCTCGCGTGCCGTGCCGATCTACCAAACGACCTCTTACGAGTTTCGCGATACCGAACACGCCGCCAATCTGTTCGCCTTGGCGGAAGTCGGGAATATTTACACCCGTATCATGAACCCAACTCAGGCAGCCCTAGAGGCACGTCTGAGCGACCTCGAGGGTGGATGCACGACCGCAATTGGTCTTCCTGGGGCGCTTGCTACCTCATCAGGCCAGGCCGCGGCGACGCTTGCGATCCTCACCGTCGTCGAAGCGGGTCACCACATCGTGGCTTCGCCATCGCTCTACGGCGGTTCCTATAACCTGTTGCACTACACCCTCCCGAAAATGGGCATCGAAGTCACCTTCGTTGACGACCCGCATGACCTTGACCAGTGGCGGGCGGCTGTGCGAGACAACACTCGCTTGTTCTATGGAGAGGTGTTGCCAAATCCGAAGAACGACATGTTCGATATTGAAGGCGTCTCAGAGGTCGCCCACTCAGAGGGCATCCCGCTCATGGTCGACAACACCGTTGCAACGCCGTACCTCGTGAGGCCTCTCGAGTGGGGAGCCGACATCGTGGTGCATTCACTCACCAAGTTCATTGGCGGTCACGGAACGTCGGTGGCAGGCGGCATCGTCGACGGCGGAACATTCGACTACTCAGCCTCAGGGAGATTTGCAAACTTCACCGAGCCCGACCCGAGCTACCACGGTCTTGCATATTTCCCGGCGCTCGGACATGGTGCAATGATTCTCAAAGCACGTGTTCAGATGCTTCGAGATCTCGGAATGGCAATCTCTCCATTCAACGCATTCATGATNCTNCAAGGCATGGAGACGTTGAGCCTTCGTATGGAGCGNCATTTCTCAAATGCGCAGGCAGTGGCTGAGTTCCTCGACGCTCATCCGCAGGTTGAGTCGGTGAACTACGCCGGCCTTGCGTCGAGTGAATGGCATGGGCGTGCAACTCGCCTCGGTGGCGGTCGCGGCTACGGCTCCGTTCTTGCGTTTGAGATCTCTGGTGGTCTTGAGGCGGGAAAGAAGTTTGTTGAAGGCCTCGAACTTCACAGCCACGTTGCCAACATTGGTGATGCTCGTAGTCTTGTCATTCACCCGGCGAGCACGACTCACTCACAGCTCGCTCCAGAAGAGCAGGCTGCGAGCTCTGTGACGCCGGGGCTCGTGCGACTTTCGGTTGGTCTTGAAAATATCGAAGACATTCTTGATGATCTTCGTGCGGGATTCGCCGCCTCGTCGTAACCGNACCGTGCCGGTTATTGGGTGCTTATTCCAGCTCGCCACATTCCTTCTTCGACCAGTTGCTTGATCGCAGGATCAGGCTCTGAACGTCGTTCAAGGGTCACGTCCTGAATCGTTGCGGTGCAGCGGTAGTCGTGAGGGTATGGGCCTACCGCTGATCCGGTATCGATACCGACATCGAATGTTTCTCCACTCATCGAGTAGACGAGTGGTACCGTGCGTTCGATGCGAGCGCCAGCAACAGGGGTGCCATCCACCGTCATGACGAGGTCTCCTCCGCCTCCGAAGCCACCGTCGTAGACAAAGTCGACGACGATCGTGTGCTCTCCTTCAGCAAGTATTTCGCCTGAGATGGTGGTGATGTCGTGACCGAAGCAGTTGTAGGTGAATTGGGGTGCGCTGTCGCGTAGCCACATCGACCAGCCCGACATATTTCCGCCTTGNCACACAATGACACCCTCAGCCGTGCTGTCGATNTTGATCNTGCNGGTGATGGTCCACGANCANTTTTTGAGNTTGATCACCGATGATTCAGGCATCCGAACGTGTGCGGTGGAATACGTCATCGANGTGGTGTTGCCGAGGGAGTGAGGCACTGCAAGGTCACCGTTGCGAGGGGAGCCCGCATCTCGAAGCGGGTATACCCCGAGGCGATGAGCCTCAGCATCGAAGAGATCACGTAATTCGGCGAGTCGCTCGGGTTCGGCGTCGGCGAGGTTGACCGATTGCGAGAAGTCGTTCTTGACGTCGTACAACTCCCAGACTTCATCGGGACCATCGAATTCGTATGCCTGCATTCTGATCCACGGGACACGACCATGAAAGCATGATGCAATCCAGCCGTCGTGGTACATCGCTCGGTTTCCGAGGATTTCGAAATATTGCGAGGTGCGCGTACTTTCGCCGTCGGAACGAAAGGTGTAGTTCATCGGAACACCGTCGAGTTCCATTTGCTCAATACCGTTCACTTGATCAGGCGGAGTGATGCCGACGGCCGCGTAAATCGTCGGAGCGATATCAACGACGTGATGAAACTGGGAGCGCACACCTCCGGCGTCGGTGATGTTGTTGGGCCACGAGATTGCAAGCCCATTACGGGTGCCCCCGAAATGAGACGCAACTTGTTTCATCCATTGGAATGGTGAGTCGAGCGCCCAGGCCCACCCAACATTGAAGTGGTTCTCGCAACGAGCGGTTCCGAAGTCGTTGATGTGCTCGAGTAGCCACTCAGGGTCTTCGTGAACACCATTTTGGAACGATGGTGCGCTCCAGGCGCCGTGAATCGTTCCTTCGGCTGACGCACCGTTGTCACCGGTGAGATAGATGATGAGGGTGTCAGAACCATGGCGTTCATCAAGTGCGCGTGCTGCGTCGATGACCCGTCCGATGTGATGATCGGTATGGGCGAGAAAGCCCGCAAAACATTCCATGAGTCGTGTGGCAACTGGCCGGTACCGCTCTGGATAGTCGTTCCATGCAGGGATCGGGTCAGGACGTGTTGTGTTGGCCGTGTCGGGAGGAATCACCCCGAGTTGGAGTTGACGTTCGTAAATGGCGTCACGCAACGCATCCCAGCCCTCATCGAATTTCCCGGCGAACCGATCGATCCAGTCAGCTGGCGCATGATGCGGGGCGTGAACGGCGGGGGTTGAGAAATAACAGAACCAGGGACGGTCAGGAGTCGACGCCCGCTGTCGTTCAAGCCACTCGATTGCTCGGTCGGCAAGGTCTTCGGTGAGGTGGTAGTCGGGTCGACCGGCGTGAGGCGAAATTGGTGTGGTTTGGTCGTACACGGCGGGCTCCCATTGGGAAGCTTCGGCGCCGATAATGCCGTAGAACCGATCGAAGCCGAGCCCGGTTGGCCAACGATCGAACGGCCCTGATGGGCTTTGTTCCCATGAAGGGGCGAGGTGCCATTTTCCAAAGCACGAGGTCGAATATCCCGACATTCGCAGCACCTCCGCAACTGATGCTGCCTCGACCGGAATTGCGGAGTCGTATCCCGGATACGAGTTTGCGATCTCGGTGATGCCACCCATATGTACCCGGTGATGTTGTCGGCCGGTGAGGAGTGCCGCTCGGGTGGGCGAGCACAGTGCTGTGGTGTGGAACTGGTTGTACGACAATCCCTCATCGGCGACGCGTTGGAGAGCGGGCGATGGCACCGGGCCCCCGAATGTTGACATTGAGCCAAAGCCGACGTCATCGAGCATGATGAGCAGCACGTTCGGAGCGTTCGTCGGTGCTGCGCGCTGCGAGAACGATGCTGGTGTTGAGTCAGAAAGCAGCCGTTGGATGTCTCCGGCGAATGGTTGTGACGAGTGAGGTAACTGTGTCATTTCATCACCGGGTAAAGGCTGGGTGATCGAGAGCACTGAACGCAGAAATGACGGCGTCGGTGTCTCCGTGAATGGTGATCGCACCGGTGTTGAGCGCTTCAGTGAGGGTGACTGACCCGGTGAGGAGACCGTCCCAGGTTGTGCGAGTGCAGCTCAACGTATGAGGTGCGTCAGTGCCGCTCGTTGGGCACAAAATGTGGTTCCTGAAGTGAAGTCCGCAGCGCTCGCCCTCGACCTCAATCGCGATATGGCAATCGGCACCCTCCATTTTTTCGGGTTCGATCATCACCCTCAACACCCCCGCTGAGGTTGCGAGATCCCACCCTGCGATTTGACGTCGACCGAGCCGGTGCGTCCGATGCCGTGACATATCGATCGATCCTTCGACGTCAAGTGCTTTGGTGATGCACCAGTTCCGCACATTTGCGCTCGGTGTGCGCCTGGCGGCGGTGCGCAGAGCTGTTGCGAGAAGGCCACGGTCTTCATCGGATGCCTTGCGGTGATGGGCGAGCTGAGATGCGAGGTAGAGCCCCCAGCGAACATCTGTGGTGAGCGCNTCCTCGCACCGAGAGCGGACGGCACCCTGNCCACCCATNGCGTCGATGAGGTGCTCTGCATGATCTTGNGTGTCGAGCGGAAGAATGTTTGCAGGATCACCGTCGAAGAAGCCAAAGAGGCCGGTTCGGATCTGTCGGGCATGGTGTTCGGCGATGCCGTAATGCTGCTGGGTGAGCCAATCATCTCCGAAGCGTTCGGGTAGTCGAACCCGGTGCGCGAGTTCGGCTGAGGTGGCTCCTCGGTTTGTCCATCGCACTGTTTGGTCCCAGAGAAACTGAATCGAGTCACGGTACGAGCGGAGGCGCTCGTCGATATCAGTTGCACCTGACAGCGGTGGGCCGTGTGTCGCCACAAGATGTTCGGCCCCGAGTGAATGAAGGTGATCAAGGCCGGTGAGAAGAATTCTCGGGTCTCGATATTCCTCCCCGCGGATCGCAAAGACATTGAACAGGGCGGGCCAGAGGATGTTGTGAACCGCAACACCGATGGTCGGCATCCACAAGGTGACTGAATCATCAGCATCGGAGGGTGCCGGGGTTACCTCCACTGTTAGCCCGGCCACGTCAATCGTGGTGGCCTCGGCGAAGGTATGGGTTGCCGGAACATGACCACCGGTAAATGGCGCATGTTCTGGCATCCGGTATGCACGCCCGAGACCGACATTGACGATGCCGTCAGGGCCGTCGTGAGGGAGTTGCATGGCAAATTGCTCCACGAGGCCGCGCCCATAGGCGGGAGCGATTTCGGTAGCAGAGCGACGAAGGTTGTCCTCGATGCGTGCGTGACCCCAAATTTCTTCAACCGGTTCTGTGTCCAGAATGGCTTGGGTCCCGCTCACATAGTGGAAGTGTGTGTAGATCACCGCAACGATCGGAGCGTCGGTGACCGTCCGAAGTTCGATCAGAGCGTCGCGCATTTCCTCGATCGACTCACCGGTATCGATGGCGATGATGCCATCGGGCGCGGTGACGAACGTCTGGTTTGAGAGGCCGTTGCCGACGAGACACCACACTCCATCGCTCACCTCATGAAGAGTTCGCTCGAGGCGGAGACTGTGGTCGATGAGCGACTGATGTGCAATCTGTCCGTGCTGGTCGGTTGCGGTCATTACGTCGTCGGGCTCGAGTGCTTGCGTATCCCCCATGGCTGAATAGTAGGGGTTAGCGAAACGGTGCTCGGACGCGGTCTATTCGTCGTCGTTATTGAGATTGCGCAGAAACTCCTCGAGTTCTGCGCCCAGGTCATCAGCGCTTGGGATGATCGATTCCGCCCGCCGATCGAATTCTCGTTCGAGCATGGTGACATACATTGCGAGTTGAGGGTCGGTGGCGACGAGTTCATCGTGGAGCATGCGCGCCTGATTGATGTCGTTGCTGAGGTCTCGACCTGGGCCGACACCGAGCACATGAGACAAGTGTGATTGCAACGACCGCACGGCGAGTGGGTGGCTCGCGTTCGACAGGTAGTGAGGAATACCGACCCGCAGCGACACCGACGGGATATCAGAAGCTTCGAGTGTGGGGTGCAAGACCCCCACGACGCCGGTGACACCTTGATATGAGGGCGTGCTGAGTCCGAGTCGCTGAGCGAGATCGTGGTTGGTCGAACTTCCGGTGACGAGAGGTGAACGTGAATGTGGAATCTGCTCGGCCCCAGCTCCTACTGTGACGACTAGTGAGCACCCCAATTCCTCGCAGGTCGTGAGAACCGCCTCGCAATATGTTCGCCACGAAAGGTGTGGTTCAACCCCCAACAGCAGCACCACATCACGAGATGCGAGCTCGTTACGCCACACGTCGATTTGGTTTCGTGGCCACCTGATTGTTCTTAACTGTCCTTCAACCATTTCAACGTGAGGACGTTCGATGGTGAAGTCGTAGAGGGGGTCGGGCTCGATCTCCCCGACAGTGATGCGGTGTTCGTCGTCGAAGAGTGCTTCGACGGCTGCGCTCGCAGCACCTGCCATATCGAACCAGCCCTCGAGAGCGACGACCATCACCGGGTTGCGAAGCGGGAGAATTGACTGCGCGTCAAGGGTGAGGATTTCTTCTACAGTCGGAGTGAAATCGTCGGTCATGATGTGAGTTGTTCCATCACGTGGTCGATACAAGTGGTGAGGCGCTCAATGTCGGCCGGGTCGATTGCTGGGAACATCCCAACTCGAAGTTGGTTGCGTCCGAGTTTTCGGTAGCTGTCGGTATCGACGATGCCGTGAGCTCGAAGCACTGCGCTGACCACAGTTGCTTCAATGCTGTTATCGAGGTCAATTGTTGCAACGACATGTGAGCGCTTTGCGGGGTCGTTGACGAATGGTGTTGCAAGCGAATGGGTTTCAGCCCATCCATAGATGGTCGAAGCAGACGTGGCGACCCGATCAGCGACCCAAGTGGCTCCACCGTTTCCTAACATCCACTCGATCTGTGCGTTCAACATGATGAGTGTCGTAAGAGCGGGTGTGTTGTATGTCTGGTTAAGGCGGCTATTCGAGAGAGCAATGCCGAGGTCGAGTGCGGCAGGGCGCCAACGATCGCTCGCTGCGATCTGCTCGATGCGGTCGACTGCGATCGGCGAGCAGGCAGCAATCCAGAGTCCGCCGTCAGAGGCGAAACTTTTTTGTGGGGCGAAGTAGTAGACATCGACCTCAGACGGCTGCCACGAGAGGCCACCAGCGGCGCTTGTGGCATCGACAGCGACAAGCGCATCGTCGGCGATTCCAGCCGGTCGCTCGAGATGCATAGAAACTCCGGTCGACGTTTCGTTGTGGGTGAGGGCGTATAGGTCCACGCCCTCTTCTGCTACTGCGGTGGGATGGTCGCCGGGTTCGGTGCTGATCACTGTTGGTTGATCGAGGTGTGGCGCACTTGATGCGGCATCGGCGAATTTTGAGGAGAATTCCCCGAAAACCAGATGTTGACTGCGGGAGTTGATGAGACCAAATGTGGCTGCATCCCAAAACATTGTTGAACCACCGTTGCCGAGGATGATCTCCCATCCGTCGGGGAGACCGAATAGTTCGGTGAGCCCCGATCGCACGTTGCCCACGAGATCTTTGACCGGGGCTTGCCGATGCGAAGTTCCCATAATCGTCGTTGCGGCATCGGAAATTGCGGTGATCTGTTCACCCCTCACTTTTGATGGGCCGCAGCCGAAGCGGCCGTCGGCGGGAAGGAGCTCGGAGGGGATAGTGATAGCGGAGGGATCCACCCCACAAGGATGGCAGGCAGTCGGCGCGACTACTACGCCTAGCCGGTGAACATTTCATACAGGAATGCGATGCCCACGGCGTGAACTCGGGCAAATGCTGGCAGGCTGTGGGGGTGAATCGAGTGTCATCCCGCCTTGCATCTATTGCTCCATCTGCGACCCTTGCTGTTGACTCNAAAGCGAAAGCGCTGAAGGCGCAGGGTGAAAACGTCATTGGCTTTGGCGCAGGCGAGCCCGACTTTGCGACGCCGGCCCATATCGTCGATGCAGCGGCCGCNGCGTGTNCGGAGGTCAAAAACCATCGTTATTCNCCAGCGGGTGGTCTTCCNGAACTTCGGGAGGCAATTGCCGCAAAGACGATGCGNGATTCTGCGTTNGANATTTCTNCCGACCAGGTGCTCGTCACCAATGGCGGNAAGCACGCGGTGTACACCGCGTTTGCTGCGTTGTGCGACCCGGGTGATGAGGTGATCTGTCCGGCACCGTATTGGACGACATATCCAGAAGCGATCGTGCTCGCCGGAGGTGTGCCCGTCGTCATCGACACCGACGACACTGCCGGATTCAAAGTCACCGTCNCACAACTTGAAGCAGCACGCACGTCTCGCACGAAGGTCTTGTTGTTTGTGAGCCCAGATAACCCGTCTGGAGCGGTCTACACCCCAGACGAAATCGCAGATATCGGCCGNTGGGCGGTTGAGCACGGTGTGTGGGTGCTCACCGATGAAATTTACGAGCACCTCATTTATGGCGAGAACGAATTCGCTTCGATGCCGACGCTCGTTCCTGAGGTCGCCGACCAATGTGTGGTGGTAAATGGCGTTGCGAAAACCTACGCGATGACCGGCTGGCGCGTCGGCTGGATGATCGGCCCGACAGATGTCATCAAAGCCGCTACAAACTTTCAGTCGCACGCCACCTCAAACGTGGCGAACGTAGCTCAACAAGCTGCGCTTGCAGCAGTCGCCGGCCCGCTCGATGACGTCGCAATGATGCGGTCAGCATTCCGGCGTCGCGGCACCGAGATGCATCGACTGCTCTCAGCGATTCCCGGGGTGACATGTCTTGAGCCCCAGGGGGCGTTTTACTGTTTCCCGAATGTCTCGGGTTTGCTCGGNCGCCCGCTNGGCGGCTCGGTTGCGAACACCACGCTCGAACTTGCCGACCTCGTCCTCACCGAGGCCAAAGTTGCCTTCGTTCCCGGTGAAGCATTCGGCACACCCGGTTACGCACGATTCTCTTTTGCCCTCGGTGACGACGACATTGTGGAAGGCATCTCTCGCATCGCCGAACTCGCAAGTCGCTGACTGCGCACCACCAGACACACTCCGGCTAGTTTTTCAGGTGGGGAAAGGAGTGCCATGGCTGAACATGAACTCGTTATTCGTAATGGGACTGTCGTTGACGGCACCGGCGCGGAACGTGCCATCGGTGACGTTGCTGTTTCGGGTGGTGTGATCACCGAAGTTGGCTCGGTGTCGGGAAGCGGAACCCGCGAGATTGATGCTGAAAGCCATTTGGTCACCCCAGGATTCGTCGACATCCACACGCACTATGACGGGCAGGCGACGTGGGATTCAGCACTCGCTCCGTCGAGTTGGCACGGTGTCACCACGGTTGTAATGGGCAACTGCGGTGTTGGCTTTGCTCCAGTGCATGAGCACAATCGTGAGCGTCTCATCCAGTTGATGGAAGGTGTCGAAGACATCCCTGGCACGGCGTTGCATGAGGGTCTTTCGTGGAATTGGTCGAGTTTCCCTGAATATCTCGACGAGCTCGAGCGACGCCCTCGAGATATTGACCTCGGCACCCAACTTCCTCACGGCGCACTTCGTCTTCATGTGATGGGGGAGCGCGGAGCAACACAAGAGCCTGCAACTCCTGAGGACATAGCCGAGATGGCCCGACTTGCCCGCGAGGCGGTCGAGGCAGGGGCACTCGGATTTTCGACAAGCCGAACGCTCAACCACCGAACAAGTCTTGGAGAGCCAACGCCAACGTTGCGTGCAGAGGCTGACGAACTCGTTGGTATTGCATCAGCACTTGGCGAGGCGAAGAAGGGTGTGCTGCAAGCGGTGACAGATTTCATCGATCGTGATGCAGAGCTCGATCTTTTCGAACGGATGGCATCAGAGTCGGGGCGGCCAATTTCGGTATCGATCGCTCAGGGAGCGAAGACCGGAGACGACTGGCGTGTCGAGCTTGCTCGGTTTGCTGAGGCATCGGCCCGCGGTGTGCAGATGCGTGGGCAAGTCGGTGCTCGCGCAGTCGGGCTGATGCTCGGACTTGAAGCGACGTTGCATCCGTTCATGTTCTCTGAGCCGTATCAGGCGATCGCCGATCGCCCACTCGCTGAGCGAGTAGCGGTTATGCGCGACCCAGAATTGCGACGCAAGATCATTGAAGGTGCCCGTGTCGATGATACTTCCCTGGGGAGCCGTGCGATCCACCGGTATCGGTTCATCTTCCAGTTGGGAGACCCGCCAAATTACGAACCAGACCCCTCCACCTCAGTCGAAGCGATTGCTCGTCGTGAAGGTCGAGAACCGCTCGATTTGCTCTATGACTGGATGTTGGAAAACGATGGTCATGCATTGCTCTATCAGCCGATTCTCAACTGGTTTGGTGAGAACCTCGACGCCGTCGGTGAAATGTTGCGCCACCCGGCAACGGTCCCAGGGTTATCCGACGGTGGAGCTCATGTCGGGACGATCTGTGATGTGAGTTTTCCGACAACGTTGCTGCAGTGGTGGGGGCGCGATCGTCCGACGGGGCGCATTCCGGTCGAAACGCTCATCGCCAAGCAATGCCGAATGACGGCCGAAGCGGTCGGCCTCACCGACCGTGGAGTGATCGATGTCGGTCGCAGAGCCGATCTCAACGTCATCGATTTCGATGGTCTGCAACTGCATGCTCCTGAGATGGCGTACGACCTACCAGCTGGCGGCAAACGTATGCTGCAGAGGGCCGATGGCTACCGACACACATTTGTTGCTGGGGTTGAGATCATGGCTGACGGTGAGTCAACGGGTGCAACTCCGGGTCGTCTTGTGCGTGGTGCACGGTGACGTTCTCGTTTCCGGTCATTAGCGCCGACTCCCATATTACCGAGCCTCCCGATTGCTACACGGCACACATCGATCCGGCTTGGCGTGATCGGGCTCCGCATATGGTGAGCGATGACGCACGAGGCGACATGTTCGTCATTCCCGGAATGTCGCGACCGATTGCGATGGGTTTGGTGGCCGCAGCAGGCAAGCCAGCCGAAGAACTGACGGTGTCGGGTGTTTCGTTCGATGAACTTCATCGCTCAGGCTGGGACCCGAACTATCGCATCGCTGATCAACAGCGAGATGGAGTTGCGGCAGAGGTGATTTACCCAACGGTTGGGATGATGATCTGCAATCACCCTGATGCCGATTTTAAACACGCAGCGTTTACTGCCTACAACCGATGGATTGCCGACTATTGCTCGGTGGCACCCGATCGACTTCTCGGTTGTGGCCAAACCGCTCTGCGCAGTGTCGACGAGGGCATTGCTGACCTTCAACGAATCGCTGATCTTGGGCTTCGAGGTGTGATGATGCCGGGTGAACCTGCAACGTGGTCTGAGGATGGTTCTGGCGATTACGACGACCCGATGTGGGACCCGTTCTGGCAAGCGGCATTCGACCTTGGTTTGCCTCTCAGTTTTCATATCCTCACGTCTAGGGCCAGCGCATTCGAGAGCCGCCCCCGGGGTCCGAGGATCAACGGATTCCTTGCGATTATCCGCGGTATTCAAGACATCATGGGCACGCTCATCTACGGCGGGGTGTTTGAACGGCACCCTGACCTCAAGGTGGTGTGTGTTGAGGCTGATGCTGGTTGGGTGCCGCACTACATGTATCGGATGGATCACGCATGGAAGCGACATCGGAACTGGATGGCGCCTGGCGTCGAATTACAGCGGTTGCCGTCGGAGTACTTCGCAGAGCACATTTACACNACGTTCCAAGACGACTGGACGGCNTTTCGTGTCGCCGAGCAGATGAACTGGCGNCGGCTCATGTGGGCCAACGATTTCCCGCATAGTGATTCGACNTGGCCATGGTCGCAGGAGATGNTGGNGGAGCACACAGCGCANCTCACCGATGAGATGACGCNGGCGATTCTTTCTGGNAACGTCTCTGACCTNTATCAGATCAATACCGACGTACTGTCAGCTGTCTGAGNTCGCCGACCGGGCCGACAGTCGTTGCACNGCGATGACGACNGCNGCAGCNNNGAACATGAGNGCGAACGGAATCATCACGTCGTNTTGAGGGGCAGAGAGTGCGGTGGTTGACGTTCCGTTTGGCCATGGCCACAGCACCCGGACCGAACCGAGCATGAGGCCCACCATGGCGGCAATGACGATGTCGTGGTAGCGGTCGAGTAACCAATTCAGCAAGGTTGAGAACGTAGCAAGTCCGACCACACAGCCGATACCCGTGGCGGCAAGAACGGCAAGATTTCGGTCATTCACCGCCCCGATAATCTCGGTGTACATACCGATCATCACGAGAATGAACGAGCCAGAAATGCCGGGCAAGATCATCGCGCAGATTGCGAGCGCCCCAGCGAGAACGAATACCCACGTCGGCCGGGTGACGATTTCAGGGCCAACCGCATGAGTGTCTGATCGCAGACCGAGCACGAAGAACAATGCGGCGGCGGCCACGATGGCGATGCCAACATGTGCGACGTTTCGGTCTCTGATGAGTTGCGATGCAACAACAATCGAACCCGCGATAAGACCAAGAAACACTGCAGATGTGCGAATCGCATGCTCTTCGAGTAGCTGTTCGAGTAGGGCGGAAAGGGTTGCGATTGCGATGAGAATTCCGGCGAGTAGCGACAGCAACCATCCCCACTCAACCGACGTTGCCTTTGAGATCGCAGAGGAACCATTTCGTGAAAGCAGAGACCACAACGCTGATGCGCTGCGTTGGATGTTCTCGATGAGGCGACCGTAGATTCCGAGAACGAGCGCGACAGTTCCTCCGGAGACACCGGGGACGATGTCGGCAGAACCCATCACAAAGCCGCGGGCCATCTGGCGAACGATGGTGGAGAGGGGCACGAATGAAGAGGCTAACTTGCTGCCGTTTGTGGCACGAGGACATCGAGCAGCGTGGCATTCGTTGCACCTTGAGTGACCTGTGCCTGCGCGGCCTGTGGAAGAGCGATTGAGTCGCCACTTTCGAGATGGTGCGTCGTGCCGTCGCTCACGTTGACGTTGATGTCGCCGTCCATCACGAAAAGAAAGCGAAAGTCATGCGGCGTGAGCGGGCAGGTGTCTACTCGATCAGAAGTCTGCACCCTTCGCACATCAACAATTCCGTTTGTTGCNGCACTGATACCGCTGTCATCACTTGAGAACCCTGGGTGGTCCCATGCTTCNGCNAAATNNCCAGGAGATGAGAACACAAANCGTTGACCNCCCCAGAGGTGATCGCCATAGGTTCCATTNGGAAGCGTCATTTCGTGGTCGAAGGTNGTGAGGTGGTCGGCCGGNCAGCCGAGTTCCACAATGTCNAANCCNGGAGANGTTGCGAGGACNCGATGNCGAATACCCGGCGGTTGCANCACGATGTCGNCNGGNTGCATGCGAATGATGTCGCCTTGGCCTTCGTACAGGACGTCTACCCAACCTGAGCGAACAGCAAGGAACTGGAAGTCGACCTCATGATGGTGCACATCGTCAGGCACTTCGCCTCCATCGGGTACCGCGATGTGAGAAGCGACGTAGCGACCATCCCATCGGCCAGGGATGAGATCCCGGTAGATCATTGATGCTCGACCGGTGTGGCCGTCGCCGTTGTCACCGATGCGGCTGATAACAATTGGCGTGCGTCGAAGGCACACCGTCTCTCCATGGGGTGACCGAACGACCGCTTCGTACGGGTCGTCGGCGGGCCGAATCGTCAACACGCTCCACCCAAGAGCCTGATATTCCGACATCGCATCGGAGAGGTCGAGGACGTCGAGCGTTGAGAGATCGGGCATGTCAGTAGTCGATACCGCGCTTTGCGCGGATGCCCTGCGCGTAGGCGTGTTTGATTTCGGTCATTTCGGTGACCGTGTCGGCGATGTCGATGAGGTCTTGGGGGGCATCGCGCCCGGTGATGACGATGTTGACATGGTCGGGGCGTTGCTTGATGGTGTCAACGACCTCTGCTGTGTCGATCCAGCCCCACGAGCACAGGTAGGTCAGTTCGTCGAGGATGATGAGTTGGTGGTCACCTCCTGAGATGACTGCCGCTGCCTGTTCCCAGCCCTCGCGGGCAATGTTGCGATCGTGGTCGAGATTGTCAGAGTCCCAGGTGAAGCCGTCACCAAATGAGTGCCACTCTACGCCTAACTTGCGCCCCATCTTTTCTTCGCCAACGCGCCAATCACCGCTTTTGATGAACTGGCAGACGGCGACGTTCCAATCGACGGCGAGGCCACGCACCATCATTCCGAAGGCGGATGAACTTTTCCCTTTGCCGTTGCCCGTGTTGAGCACCACGAGCGACGGCGCTGACCGAAGCCCGTCAGGTCTTGGGTCTTCAGTGAGTGGCTCTTCAACGAGGCCGTTGTCGCTTTGGGGGTGAATCGAGTCAGACATGCTCCGATGAGCATAGGTGCGGAGATGTCATCATGCCC
Organism: Acidimicrobiaceae bacterium; assembly: GCA_002727235.1. GTDB lineage: Bacteria > Actinomycetota > Acidimicrobiia > Acidimicrobiales > Ilumatobacteraceae > Casp-actino5. Next base: position 12,115 of record PBWL01000011.1, on the reverse strand, counting down.
CACGCATCGTGATTCGTTCCAGATAGCGGTCGCCGTGTTATGTTTCGTAGGTCACTACGTGTGCGAAGTCCGGTGAGATTCCGGCGCTGTCCCGCAACGGTAGTTCTGGCATCAGGCCAGATGAGCCCGGTCGACCGCGTTGTGCGCGATAACCACCCTCGAGGCTCAGGGAGGCTCGCCGGCCAGTTCGCTGGCCTCGGTCCAACTTGCGCTCCGTTCTTAGGAGTCAATTATGAAACGAATTACCCGACTGGCGACGTTACTGCCATTCGTCATGGTCGCAGTGGCCTGCGGCACATCAGCTGATGATTCAAGCTCTGAAGCGGTGCAGACCACCGTTGCCGAGACGCTGAGTGAAACAACCGAGTTAGCACCCGAAACGACTGCGCCTGCTGCTAATGGCGAAGTCGCTGAGGAATCTGACGCCGAAGTGGCTAACGACCAAATTGAAGAAGATGAGATGTTGTACCCGACAGCGATCATCTCGCTGTCTCCCACCGCAACAGAGATGCTGTACGCGGTGGGTGCCGGTGACCAAGTGCTTGCAGTCGACGACTTTTCAAATTTCCCTGCGGAGACCGCAGACAAAATGCCGGGAGTGAGCGGCTATGACCCGAATGTCGAGGCAATTATTGGCCTTGGCCCCGACCTCATCGTGACCGACGGAACAAACTCCGATCTTCTTGATGCCCTTGACCGTGCAGGAATCCCGCACTGGGAGGGGCCAGCAGCAGTCACTGTCGATGACACGTTTGAGCAGATTCTTGAACTTGGTGCGGCGACCGGTCACGCCGAGGAAGCGGGCGCGCTTGTCGACGAGCTCACCGCTGATCTTGATGCCTTGCTCGAGCGCATTGCGATTTTGCCTGAGCTTGAAACGCCGTTGACCTTCTACCACGAGCTCGACAGCACCTATTACTCGGTGACAAGTGAGACCTTCATTGGGTCGACGTACACATTGCTGGGTCTCCGCAACATCGCTGACCTCGTCGACGAAGAGTCGTATGGATATCCGCAGCTGTCGGCTGAATTCATTTTGGACAAAGACCCAGACATCATTTTCTTGGCCTGCACGATCTATTGCGGGGAAACCCCAGAATCAGTCGCTGCTCGACCGGGTTGGGATGCGCTGTCGGCTGTCGCTGCGGGCCATGTTGTTCCTCTGAATGATGACATTGCCTCGCGATGGGGTCCCCGCATCATCGAGCACATGTCTGCCGTCGTCGACGCGGTAGAGGCAGTGACGAGTACGGGCAAGCAGGAATAGTGCTGAGAGAGCATCGATTGTCGATCACCGTGAAGGTGTCGTTATCGGTGTTCGTTCTCGTCGTCATTGCCTGCACCGGAACGATGACAGGTCCGGCTGGCCCTGAATGGTGGAGGGTCCCACTCGCACTTCTTGAGCGCATACCTGGGTTTGGACAATCGGGGCTAGGAATCTCGAGTGGGGTTACCGAGCGTGAGTGGTCGATCATTTGGGATATTCGCATGCCTCGGGTTGTGTTGGCAGGAATTGTCGGCGCCACCCTTTCGCTTGGCGGTGCGAGCTACCAGGGGGTATTCCGTAATCCTCTCGTTGACCCCTACCTGCTGGGAGCGGCAGCAGGCGGCGGTCTCGGCGCAACACTTGTCATTACGACCGTTGGAAGCGATCGTCTTGAGTGGCCGGTCGACCCGGTGCCATTTGTGGCATTTATGTTCGCTCTCGGCACTGTTGCCCTCACCTATCTGGTTGGCGCCTCGTTTGGCGGACTGCGTGCCTCAAGCACATTGGTGCTCGCTGGTGTCGCGATGGTGTCGTTGACAACTGCAATTCAGACGTTCATCTTGCAACGCAACTCAGATGTTGTGCGTGAGGTCTACAACTGGATTCTCGGCCGGCTCGCAACTGCGTCGTGGGGCGATGTCGTACTCGTGCTTCCATATGTTGCCCTGTCGACAACGGTGCTGTTGTTTCATCGTCGCCATCTCGATGTGCTTCGGGTGGGCGATGAGGAGGCAGCTGCGCTTGGTATTCCGGTTGCGAGGGTTCGCTTAACCGTTGTTGTCGCCGCAACACTCGGAACCGCTGCCGTTGTGGCGGTGAGTGGCCTCATCGGTTTTGTTGGGCTTGTAGTGCCTCATATGGTGCGGCTGATGGCCGGTTCGACGTATCGAGTTGTGATTCCTCTTGCCATAACTGTCGGGGGAGCATTTCTCATCTTGGCGGACATCCCTGGTCGAACACTCTCATCACCCGCCGAGGTGCCGATCGGAGTCGTCACCGCATTCATTGGAGCACCGTTCTTCATCATCCTGCTGCGTACGAGGCAGGTCAGTCGGTGAGTTCGGTTGAGTTTCGACACCTGGCGGTGAAATACGGCCGTCGTGAGGTGATCCATGACTTCTCGATGGCGGTCGCGTCAGGAAGTTGGGTCGGTCTCATCGGACCAAACGGTGCTGGCAAAAGCTCGCTTCTTCGTGCCGTCGCAGGACTTGTGAAGCACTCCGGCGACATCGTCGTCGACGGGTCGTCGCTGTCGTTACGTAGTCGTTCTCGCCGGGCCTCACTCGTCGCGTACGTTCCGCAAGAACCAATCTTGCCCGATGAAATGACCGGCCGCGAGTACGTGATGTTGGGTCGCACACCCCACATCGGATATTTCGGCCATCCAACAAAGAGTGATCGGGCAATGGTCGATGATGTGATCGGCCGGCTCGGCCTCGACGATATTGCTCCTCGTCATTTGGGAGTGCTGAGCGGGGGAGAGCGGCAGCGGCTCGTGATCGCTCGTGCCCTTGCAACTGAGGCACCGATCTTGTTACTCGATGAACCAACGAGTGCGCTCGATATCGGGCATCAGCAGCAAGCGTTCGAGCTTGTTGAGCGACTACGCCGTGAACATGGTCTCACGGTGATTTCAGCAATGCATGACCTCACCCTCGCAGGGATGTATAGCGACCGGCTGGCGCTCCTCCATGAAGGCACAGTTGTCGCCGATGGCTCGGTTGAAGATGTGCTGTCAGCGAAAACGCTTGCCGAGTTCTACGGCGTTCGCGTGACCGTCCACCGCGAGGATGACGGCACCGTGGTCGTTGTTCCCCGACGAGAACAACTCTGACTAACCCGGTCGGGCAGACTTGTCGTATGGCGGTTGACGTTCGACAGGTCGCAAGAGAGGTCGAGGGGTGTCGCATCTCGCAGCGCCGTTTTGTTGACTGGCTTGAAGAACAGTCGCCGATCGCGAGCGAGCGTCCAAGCAGATTGCCAGAGTGGTCGATTGGCCACGTCTTGACCCACCTTTCGCACAATGCCGACAGTTACGTCAATCTGTTGCGCGGTCTCTCTCAATACGACAGCGTTGAGGATCGGAACTCTGCAGTTGAAGCAGGTTCGAAGCGGATCTGGAACGACCTTATTGACGACGTTCGGTCATCATGTGAGCGTTTAGACACCGAACTGTCTTCACGACTCGCCGACCCTTCAACATGGGAGGGCTCGGCAACCCTGCTCGGTGGATCGGTTGTCCCGAGGTCAGTGTTGCCGCTGCTGAGGTGGAGGGAGGTTGAGGTGCACTGGGTCGATCTCGGTTGTGGCCACGACTTACACGACCTCGATCGTCATTACCTGCGGAGTGATCTTCGGTTGCTCGAGATGTTGTGGAGAGCACGTCGTCCGATCGGGATGACACCTTTGCACGCCGACATTCTCCAGATTCCGCCCCATGAACGACTCGGGTGGTTCTTGGGTCGTGTCGAAGTCGACGGGGTCCCTCCGAGCGGCCTGACTTGACGTGGCTCTGCCCACTGTGACCAAATTCCTGAGAGAGGTGTGCGCGTTACACCTTGGGGAATGACGAGGTTCTTAACGAAGTGAGAGAACGACGTCGTGATGGGCGAGACCGGTGTTGTCATCGATATANCCCGGTCCCGAGGTGACAAAGCCGTGAGCGAGNTAAAAGNCGAGGGCAGNATCTCGCGCCCTCGCCCACACTTCATCAACGGACAGACTNCGACCCAACTCGATACCTGACCGNAGNAGGGCCTGTGCTGCACCGTGCCCGCGATAGTTCGGATGGCTCGCCATCCCTCGAAGTTGCAGACCGTTGATGGTCTGATGTTGACGATTGCGTTGAAACCAACTTGAGATCGCGATGATCTCCCCACTTGCAGGGTCTGAGACTGCCAAGTGAATTGCGGTCTCATCCCCATCAAAATTGACGTCGGTTGTCCGAGTGCCGTCTCGTAGTACGTGTCGACGCAAGTTAAAGGTGTCAGCCGCAGAAACGACCTGAACATGCCATTGGCTGCGCTCTGTCAATTCAGGTGAAACGACACCGTCATGAATTCGAAGCAACTGTGTACGAGCACGTTCTGCTTCTTTTCGATGGTGGGTGACCCATATGGCAGTTGTTTGAGAGGTGGATAGCACCTTGACGAGGTCGTGAAGCAAGCGGTCGTGGAGAGAGTCATCGAGTCCGGTGAGAGGCTCGTCGAGCAGCAAGAGTTCAGGCGACGGAGCGAGCGATCGGGCGAGAGCGATCCGTTTGGCCTCTCCTCCTGAAAGTTCACCGATGGCACGTTCTCCGAAACCTTCGAGCCCGACGAGTTGGAGTACCTCCGATACCCGAATATCGCATTCAGATCGCCGTACACCCTTCCGCCGAAGCCCGTACGCAACGTTGTCTGCAACGTTGAGATGCGGGAAGAGTTGGTTGTCTTGAAACACAAGCCCGATATTGCGTTGTGCAGTTGGAACGTTGGTGATCTCCCGGTCATCGAGTCGCAGGGTGCCACCATCGACGTTGATAAGGCCCGCAATTGCTGAAAGGAGCGTAGATTTTCCGCTTCCTGAGGGTCCGACGATGACGGTGGTGGTTCCGTGAGGCACATCAAACGAGGCCTCGGTGATGACGGGATGGCCTCCACGGGTGATGCGCAACTGGTCAACGCGAAGTGAGCTCATCGCTTCCTTCGATTCGATGACATGTCGAGAGCGACCACGATCCCCATTGTGACCGATGCGAGGATGATCGACAGCCCATAGGCACGCGCCCTGAAATCTCCCCCAGTGCGTGAAAGAAGTCGTTCGATCACAATCGGAAGAGTTTCACCACCGCTTCGCGACAGCATGCTCGTCGCTCCGAATTCGCCAAGAGAGATCGCGGCGGCAAAGCCTGCGCCGGACAACAGAGGTACCGCAACAACGGGAATGACCGAGTGGGCAAGAGCTCTCACCGGGTGAGCTCCAAGTGTTGATGCGGCGTCTACTTGTTGACGGTTGAGCGTCGACAGCGCTCCAATGGCTGGCCGAATGACGAATGGGGCTGCGATGAGTGCGTGACCGAGGGGAACCATGAGTGACGATGCCCGCCAGTCAACCGGAGGCACATCGAAGGTGATGAGAAGTCCGAGGCCAAGAGTGACCGCAGAAATTCCGAGCGGGAGCATTGCGCTGAGATCAATCGCTCGACCGAGTTGTGGTGACGCTGCTGTTGAGGCGATGACAAGTACTGCGAGGACGACTGCAAACGCCGTTGCGATCGCGGCCGTCGTGAGCGACGTCACGATTGCCTGAGCAGGGTCAATACCGAGCCGCAATCCGGGCCGAATCGATGTGTCGAGCAGGTTCGACCATCCTGAGGCACTGACCTTGCCGTTGACCGTGAACGACCCGTAGATAAGGGCGAGTAATGGGGCGGCGACGAGTGCGCAGCTTGCGATGACAACGAAAGCTGATCTTCGGGAAATGGGCTGTCGATGTCCGTGCCGATGGGGGGCTTGCTGCCGTCTCACATTGAGCCATACGACGAGAGCGAGGGCGAGCGTGACGAGTTGAATCAAAGCCAGAACTACGCCCCGATCGATGCGCCCGACGATGATCGTTTCTCGCCATATCTCGACCTCAATCGTTGTCGCAGTCGCAGACCCGAGTATCCGGATAATGCCAAAACTGGTGAAACATAATGCGAAGACGACGGCCGAAAGACCGAGCAGTGTGGGACGCAACAGCGGGAGTGTGATCGTCCGAAAAAGAGCAGTCGGGCGAGCGCCGAGCACAGTCGCTGCCCGCTCGAGTTCAGTTGGTAGTGGTGCGGCAGCAATGCCTCTCACAANGATCGCCAAGTTGAACAACGTGTGGGCGAGCACGATTGGCATTAGCCCGTCAGGGTCGCCGGGAAGTAGCGCTCGTACGCCTGCGGCCATCACGACGGTCGGCATGACGAAGACGGCAGCGAACATGCTCAAGACGAGTTGACGGCCNCGGAAGTCAGATCTCGCNATNATGAGCCCNGGAATGATGCCGAGGGNGACGGTAGCCAGGGTTGAGAGGGTTGCTTGGAGGGTCGTGAAGCCAAGCACTTCCCAGGTGCGGGAATCNGTAAACGTCGACCCGATNGCATCGATGCTGANGGNGTGAACGATGAGCATCGCAACGGGCACGANGACGAACCCGAGGGCAATGACGNTAGGGGGAANGGTGGTCGCGCTNATNAACCAGCGCGNTGGCTGATTTAGCCGGTNATGTCGATCCATTGCTCGACCCATTCGGCTCTACCGGNATCGATCTCTGTTGGGGTGAGCGCTGGTGGAGTCTCTGGGATGACCGCATGGTCAACGAACACTTGGTCGAGTTCAACATCAGCAACAGGGAACACGTAGAGGTTGAGTGGGATGTGCTGTTGGAATGTGCTGCTCACCAAGAAATCCACNAGTTGACGAGCTTCATCAGATGCCTCGGTTCCGCGNAGCACTCCAGCGAATTCAACCTGGCGATAGCAGGTGTCTTCGATCACGCCGGTTGGGGCGACCGATGCGTTCGGGTCGTCGCCGTAGAGCACCTCGAATGGCGGGCTTGAGCCGTAGCTGACGACAAGTGGTCGGTCACCACCGGCTCGAGTGAATGCACCGTAGTAGGCCTCTTCCCAATCGTTGGTGACGAGCANGTCGTTGTCGACGAGTTCCTGCCAGTAGGAGGCCCANNNATCACCGAGTCGAGCGATGGTGCTGAGCAAGAACGCAAGNCCGGGTGATGAGGTGCCNGGGTGTTGCACCGTGAGCAGACCCTTGTAGGCNGGGTCGGTAAGTTCGTCGAGCGAGGTGGGAGGNTCGAGGCCATTATCGGCAAACCATGATCGGTCGTAATTTACGCACACATCTCCGAAATCGACCGGGGTCACGATGCCATCGCCGAGACCAACGAGTTGTGCGTCAAATGTGGACGCCGCATCAGCAACATATGGCTCAAAGACATCTGCTGCTGTTGCCCGACTCAGCAAAGTGTTGTCGATACCCCACATGACGTCGCCTTCAGGGTTACCGCTCGCTAGCACCGCTTTTGTCACCATCGTTCCCGTATCACCGGCATTAAGAATGTTGACGGTGATTCCGGTGTCTTCGGTGAACTCTGCAAGAGCGTCATTGAGATCGGTGTCGGCGGCTGGAAACGACGAATAGGTAACGAGCGTGAGTTCGTCGACGTTATTCGAGCAACCGGTGGTTGTTCCGGCGAGGAGAATGCCGAGCGAGAGAGCGAGGAAACGGTTGTTCATGTTCAGCCTTTGTCGGGGAGTTGATGGAAGATTGCGAGCACGCCTTCTCGGACGCCGATCGCAACATCGCCTTCGNCGATGTTGCTCACTCCGCGTCCGCTGAGCACGGTCAATGACTCATCGTCAAGCGACCATTTTGTGCCGGTCATCGTGATGCCGTTACACGGTGCGGAAAGGGCCATCACCGACAGCGTGCTGTTGAGTGGGGGAGTGAGTGTGGCGCGACCGGGCCCGTGAAGGATGGTTGCGACATTGTCACCCCACTGCAGGGAAACATCGGGGATGCTCGTCACGTCTTCATCGAGTAGGGCACCGATGACGGCAAGTGTGTGGTCGAGGCGATCACCGCCGCCTGAGATGACGATGAGGCGGGCTGGCACCCGACGCACCGCAAGTGAAATGGCGAGTTGTGTGTCAGTGTCGTCCTTTTCGGGGGAGTATTCGTGGACAGTCGCATGCTGATGAGCCCATTTCAGGCCGCGCCGTGAGATCGAGTCGAAATCGCCGACAACTTCTTTGGGAATGAGCCCGACGGCTCGGGCATGGTCGACACCAGAATCTGCGGCAATGACGTAGGCGTCGTCAGAAATGTGTGCGACCGACTGGGGTTGAATCCGTTCGGCTCCCAGCACGACCACCACGGTCTCGTCAATATTGGTGAAATTGGTATCCAAGTTGTCCCTCCGCCGGCATTACCCGGATCAGGTTGTACGGGTCGGTGACATGTGGCCACCCTCTCAGCCCACCGTCGTGAGCTCCCCTATGACTGCTTTAGAAGATCGTAGCGAGTTACTGGTCAAGGAGCGAGTTCAGCGCAGCTTCTGCACAGGGTGCGTCATCTCGATCGACGTCGGCAATCCGTGAAAGGTAACTCACCGAGACGTAGCCGGCTTCAACCGCTCCTCCGTCAGTGTGGTCGGGTAAGGCNATTGCGTCGCCGTAGGTGAACTCAACTTCGTAGGTGCCGCCCGNGCCGCCAATCGGTTTCAGCGAGGCGGTCGACATGCTTCGAATCGTGCGATAGTCGATCGTGGTTCGCTTCCAACCTTTGAGATTTGCGAGTTCAACATTTGGAACGTTGATGTTCGCAATGATCGGTTCTTCGGGGAGTCCGTCGTCGAGGAGTCCTTTGACGAAGTGTTGCGCAACGGTTGCAGGCGTTTCCCAGATTTGGTTGAGCACGATGTCATCCCACGCTTGGCCTTCCACTCCCCAGCCCGAGACGGCCTGGCTGACGGCGACTCCACTGAGACCACCGTTGCGGGCGGTGAGGCATGCGCCGATGGTTCCCGAGTGATACACCGACCNCCCAACGTTTGCTCCCGGATTTATCCCAGAAACAACAAGATCGAACGGTTCACCAAATGCNCCGAGACGACCCATGAAGGCNCAGAGCCCNGGAGGTCCNNCGACCGCCCATGATTCAGGAACTCCATCGATGTGGGCTNTCTTGACTTGGGGCTTATTTCGGTAGATCGCAGAAATCGCTGCNCCCGCACCTGATTGGTCGCCGTCGGGAGCGGCGACGACAACATCGCCGAGGGGGGTCATTGCTCGAGCGAGATAGTGAAGTCCGAGCGAATCGATACCGTCATCGTTGGTTACGAGAATGCGCACCCCTTCTTCCTAGTGGATGAGGGTGTCGTAAAGGCAACTACGAGGTGAATTTCTCGGTGTTCTCCGTCGATCGTTTACCGGTGATGACGATGAGGATCGAACCAATGATGACCAATGCCATGCCGGGGGCCTGGTTGATCGAGATGGTCTCTCCGAGAAATACCCATGCAAGAAATGTCGACTGTGCNGGTTGNCCCGCCTGGATCATGCTGATGGTGGCGATGGGAACNATCTTCTGNGCGAACACGAGCAGNCTGTGGGCGATCACCCCGGTGAGTACCGCAAGGATGAAGATTGACCCCCAGGTCTTCGAGTTGTCGGGGATGAACGCGTCGGATGCGATGAGAAGGGCGACCGGGGTCGCAGCAACCATCGCAACGGGCATCATCACCGCCATGAAATCGACGGTGGTCACACCGTGGGCCCGCGCACGCTTGGTGAGAAGTAGATAACTGAGAAATGCACAGAACGCGGTAGCGACCAGGAGGTCACCCTCAACAGTTGCAACACCATTTGCCGGGCCGTATGTCAGCACGATCGCAATTCCCGCAAANGAGAACACACCCCATCGCAGCGCCTTCCANTGTGGGCGTTCNCGNAAGAAGAGGAATCCGAGAGGGGCGAGCACGATCGGGGCAAGGGCATTGATGAACTCGAGGTGAGCGACGCTTGTTTTCGTTGCGGCNGTGAACATCACGGCGATATTNGCTCCGAAGAGCAGTGCCGCCGGGGTCACNTATCTCCATGTTGCTCGTGACGGGANTGGCATGCCTTTCGCGAACCGTCGATANATGAGAAANATCCACCAAAACACGGTCGCAACTGCGAGGCGCCACCATGCAATGACCGAACCAGGTGTGCCAGGCCATTTGATGACGACATATGAGAGCGCGAAGCATGTCGAAGCTCCGAGGACGGCTAGTGGGCCGAGCAGTGCGGTAGGGCGACGCTTGCGAGGTTCTTCCGTTGGGGTTATTGGCAAGGGCTAGTTGCCTCCGATGGCAAGCCATGATGCTGCGACGTCGGCGTCACCCGCGATATCAATTTCGTTGGCTGCTTCTTGACGACCCCACAGACCAGCGAAAATCGCTGCGGCAGGGCCGCGGAGCGCAGCGTCGCCCTTTGCATGCTCTCGGGTGATNACAAGCCCATCGTCTGATGGGANGATAAGCCATTCGCCGTCGACATCGGTGCAGTGGATGTGCAGTGTTGTCGTCGGTGCGGTCACGCCCTCGCCGGAGAGCACTCGGGGCAGAGCAACAGTGAGGTACTCGTCGATGCCGTCGGATGCCATCTCAGCATCAATATCCGGGGTCACTGAACATGTGAGCTGGGCATCAAGCAGGTGGATTGTTGTTTCGTGGGTGAGGCGTCGGAGCCAAAAGCCAGCGAGTTGAGGTGGTTGAAACGGATGCCAGGTTGGTGCCGATGGGTCAACGCTGCGAAGCGCATCNAGCGCATCGTTCGNGCTTGTGGTGAACCAATCGTGCAATTNATCTGGCGAATCNGGCCTGCTCACCGCACCTCGTTCAGGCATTGCGGCCGTTCGCAGCGCAACGGCAGCCCATCGGTACACCCACCCAACATGGGTTGCGAGGGCGGCGAGGTCCCAATCGCCNCAGGTCGGCACTGCGGNGTCGAGCGGTTGAGTTTCGATGAGCGATGACACAGCAGCGCTCTCGGTAGTGAANCGGGCAANGTACTCCGATGGGTTCTTGGGGCAGAAAAGGTAGGAATCGACCGTCATGTACGACGACGGTAGCCTGCGAGCATGGGTCAAAACGATGACATGAAAAGTCCCTTCGCCGATGCAGCTGAATCAGCTCCTGCTGACACGATTGTGGAGATCACTGAAAGTGCGCTCGAGATGATGAGAGAACTGCGCGCATCTGAGGCTGACGCAGATTCGTTGGGTCTTCGTCTCGCCATTGCATCGGCCCCGGGGGAGGATTTCCGCTACGACCTGAGTTTCGAAGAATTCCTTACCGCAGCGTTTACCGATGAGGTTCGAACGATCGGCGACTTCAAGGTCATTATTCCCGCAGACTCGGTGGAGTTCTTGCAGGGAGCAGTACTCGACCACAACGAAGCCCAGGGTCTCGTCATTCGAAACCCGAATCGTCCAGCTGCTCCGGTCGTCGACGGTTTAACGAATGGTGATGCGCTCTCCGCCGAGGTTGAAGCGGTGCTCTCAAGTGATGTGAACCCCGCTCTTGCGAGTCATGGCGGATTTGTCACCTTCATCGGTCACGATGGCGAAGGCATGGCGTATCTCACGATGGGTGGTGGCTGTCATGGTTGCTCGATGAGCAAAGCCACCATGCTTGACGGCGTGCAGACAATGCTTGTTGAAGCGGTCCCCGCAATTACCGGTGTGCGTGATCTCACCGACCATTCGACCGGAGCGAACCCCTACTACAACTAGTCGTAGCCTTGCGCAGCCGGCTCTGGTCGTTCAGGTCGACGACAGCGAGCGATCAAGGTCGTCCCACAGGTCATCTACGTCTTCGAGGCCGACTGACATGCGGACGAACCCAGGGTGGATGCCCATCGCCCGACGCACGTCCTCCTCAAGACCTGAATGGGTTGTTGTCCAAGATTCACAGATGAGGGTTTCGGGGCCGCCGAAAGAGGTTGCGCAGCGCAGAAGGTTGAGGCGTTCAACAAGCCGTGCGAAGCCGTCGCCGTCGTCCATCTGAAACGACACCACCGACCCGAAGCGGGTCATTTGCGCAGCCGCCTGATCATGTTGCGGATGTTCGGGAAGACCGGGGTAGTGCACAGCTCTAATCGCTGAATGTGCCGCAAGACGGGTGGCAATGTCGAGAGCCGTGTCGCTCTGTCGCCGTTGGCGAACATCGAGCGTGCGAACACCGCGTAGCGAAAGCATGGCATCAAATGGTGATGCCGATGCGCCGTGCAAAATGCTGTAACGCCAGATGTCGTCGAGGAGTTCTTGTTCACCG
>PBWL01000010.1 GCA_002727235.1 Acidimicrobiaceae bacterium | reverse complement strand
TTGCCCTCGGGGTCTTTTCGGTGCTGCTTGCAAGTCGTCAGGCGAGCGATGTCGATGTTGCGGCGGCGCGAGTGGTGAGCGGATGCGAATCGATTGTCGAGTTGCCGACGAGCGGTCGATATCTCGTGAGCGTTGAGAACTCTGGGCGCTCGTTGTCGGTGGAGCAGGCCTGCCGAGAGATTCCAGCAGGCTTGCGATCTGGCGAACTCCAATCGGTTCGGATGCTGTCGCCGACAGGTTCGAGGGCGGAAATTCCGGTTGCGGCGGCGACAAGCCGGATTGTTGCTGGCGGTCAGCGGGCGTCGCTGGGTGTAGTGGAGGTCGATGTAGCAGGGGAGTATGAGATTGAGGTCGTGGGCACCGGAGATGTGGTTGTCACCATTGGTGCTGACCCTTCAGGGGTGCGAACCCGGGGTTGGTGGTGGGGAATTGGCTGCCTNATTGCGGCGGTGGCATGTCTGCTTGTGGTCCGCCCNCGTNCTNGTCAGCGTGGTGTTNCCACTGAAACCAACCANTGGTCGGCNCCTCTCGCAAAAGATCGTTTGGGGTGAGGCTGGGCTTAGAGACGTCGCATCACGGTGACGACACGCCCGAAAATTGACACGTCGTCGGCTGGGAATTCCATTTCGCCCATCGTCGAATTCGCTGGGATGAGCACGATGCTCGAACCCCGCTGNTCGTAGGTCTTCACGGTGGCTTCATCGCCGGGTATACCAGCGACGATGATGTCACCGTTGTTGGCAGAGGTTTGCTGCATGGCAATTATGTAGTCGCCGTCGAGAATGCCAAGGTCGATCATCGAGTCGCCGCGCACGCGAAGCATGAACAGCTCGCCATCGCCTGCGAAGTCGAGTGGTATCGGGTGCACCTCTTCAACATTTTCTTGCGCAAGCACATCGGTGCCGGCTGCGACATCACCGATAAGGGGGACGTGGCGCATGGGTCGGCGTTCCATTGCGACTCCGGAGGATGGGTCCCACGTGACTTCGATCGCCCGAGGTTTGGTGGGGTCTCGGCGTAAGTACCCCAGGCGGGTGAGGGTATTGAGGTGGGTGTGAACGGTTGACGGTGACGTCAGGCCGACTGCGTCGCCAATCTCTCTTACCGAAGGCGGGTAGCCATGGTCTTGAATCTGGGCCTCGATGAACTCGAGGATCTGCCGCTGGCGAGCTGTCATGCCTTTTCCAGTCATAGTTACATCGTACAGGCGTTCGATCACGTAGTCAAACACTTGTTCGTCGAACAAATGTTTGCTTTAGAGGTTGACACGAACAAACGTTCGTATACACTGGTGTCGAACAGGTGTTCGCTATGAAGGTCATACGAACACTGAATTGACATACGAACTCGCTGTCACACCCCTTCCTTACGGTGTGTTGTGTCGAGAGTTCGACTGTTTCGAGGAGATACGACATGAGCACATACGCAGTTCCAACATCCGATCTCACGGTTCGCCGCCACACCGCCCAGATGGCGCTACCGGTTCGGCGGCCGACGGCAGCGACGTATCGTCGCCGTCGCCTCGTTGTTGGTGGAATCCTTGCGTTCATGACGATTTCCGCTGGGCTCGCAGTGAACGAGGTGCTGGCTGGCGCAAGCGGTGTGACCGCCTCCGCCGCAGTCTCCGGTGCAGCACCCGTTCGCTCAACCGTTACCGCCCAGCCAGGCGACACGTTGTGGGCCATTGCGCGAGACCATCACGGCGATATCGACCTCGACCGATACTTAGATCGACTCATCACGTTGAACGGCGGCCCATCGATCCAGGTTGGCCAGGCAGTCGTCCTTCCCTGACGAGCACCCGAACGCCTTTCCCCCGGCTGGTGGCTATCCACCGTAAGCCCCGATAGCGATTTCGTGTCCTGCAAACAAAATCGTGAGAGCCCGACACATTTGGCCATTTGTCCCACATCGGTGACGGCCTACGACTACTGTGTGGGCGTGCGTTGCCCTACTTGCAACACGGACGATACGCGGGTCGCTGACTCGCGTATGGCTGAAAACGGCTCGTCAATTCGGCGCCGACGTCATTGCAGTGGCTGCGGGCATCGCTTCACGACGTTTGAGCGAATTGAGGAAGTACCTCTGACCGTTGTGAAGTCATGCGGTCGTCAAGAATCGTTTGACCGATCGAAGGTCGAAAGCGGAATCGCCGCAGCTGCAAAGGGAAGAAATATCGACGACGATGCCATCGCACTGATGGCTAGCGACGTTGAAGAGGCGGTCAGGGTGTCTGGCTCGGTCATCCCGGCTACTCAAATAGGTGTTGCGGTGCTCGAGCAACTCCGGGTGGTTGATGAGGTTGCGTACCTTCGCTTTGCGTCGGTGTATAAAGAGTTTGATGGAGCGGCAGATTTCCATCGGGAAATCGAACTCCTTACGAAGCAGCCTCAGACCGCCGAAGCCATCTNGTAAAGAGACAGTCTCCGTCGGTGACGGCATGCTGCAGCCTGAACCGGTAGGCNTGCTCNNCNGTTGACTCAATCATTCGTTNACCGGCGCCCCCGATGAGTTGAGGCGAGACCGTGAGGTTGATCGCATCGATGAGGTCGAGTTGATGCAGAGAAGCGTTCAACTTTGGGCCTCCCTCTAGTTGAACAAAACCGTCGTTCGGCACCAGAGTTTGGAGTTGATTGATTGCGTCAATGAGGTCGACTGATGTCTCACCCGCTCGTATTGACCGAATTTCGTCGGGGAGTGTGGCTGACCGATGAGTGATCACCACGGCTTGACCAGACTGAAACAGCGGACTACCCCAGTCGAGCGAGGCTGAGTTCGTCACAACGGCAACGGTGAGGTCGGGGCTGACGGGAGTTCCATATCCTTCGCTTTGAACCGTGCCGGCAGCGACAAGCACACAGCCAGACGCAACTCGAAGAGTGGAGAGCACCTTTCGGTCAGCAGTGTTTGAAAGGCCACCCGAAAGTCCGTCGAGAGAGATTGATCCGTCAAGTGACGCAACCATGCAGAGCTCGATCGGAGCGCGCCTGTTGCTCAATCTTTGCCGTGGGTGCTCGTACAGAGTCGCGACTTGTTCATCGGTGAGAGGGGTCATCGCATCGGACACGTCTCCAGCATGGCATTCGNTTNAGCGAAGAGACCGGTCATCCCCACACTGTCCCCAAAAGTTTTCACGTCATCCACAGGATTTCTTAGTTGTCCACTTTCGTTCCACAGGGCTCCCTATTTAGGGTGAGATCAGTTCGCAGTACCGGTGCGCGGAGGACTACGTCGGGGGGTCATNAGGTTCTCTGATCTGGGGTGAAAATCCCTGAACCTGCGCACCGGTACTGAGTTCAACATCGGTGAATGCGTCCAAATTTTTCGACTTTCTTTGAGCGGTCGTTGACACGGGCCTAACTACAATGGTGTAATTGCAGACCGCCTTCAACACAACCAGTTGTGTCAGCGGTGAATTGAAAAGTAAGTGTTACCCAAGATCTTGTGTTTGGAAATCAGGGTCGATTTCCAGCCAATAGGGGAGAAGGCCACACCGCAGACATGGCGGTAGTCCTATCCCCAAAGTCAACGGGTGGGCGGAAATGGTTAAGGAAACGCAAGGAGTAGACCATGTCACTGGCACCAGAGAACACCACCGAACTCGCAGCCCCTGATGGCACTATTGGCATCTCTCGATTGTTTACTTCCCCGGGAGTGAACCCCTACGACGAAGTGGTGTGGGAGCGACGCGACGCACGCATCACGAACTGGAAAGACGGCAGCGTTGCATTCGAGCAACTCGACGTCGAGTTCCCAGAAACATGGTCGGTCAACGCAACAAACATCGTTGCGCAGAAGTACTTCAGAGGAACGCTCGGCACACCCGAACGTGAAACCTCGCTCCGTCAAGTTATCGAGCGGGTTGTTCGCACCATCACCACCTGGGGCCGAGANGGTGGATACTTCGCAGANGATGCCGAAGAAGCTTCATTCGCTGACGAACTTCGCTACATCCTCGTNACGCAGCGAGCAGCCTTCAACAGTCCTGTGTGGTTCAACATTGGTGTCCCAGGGGTGCGCCAGCAGGCGAGCGCATGTTTCATCTTGTCAGTTGACGACACGATGAACTCCATCCTCAACTGGTATCGAGAAGAGGGAGTCATTTTCAAAGGTGGCTCGGGCTCAGGTGTCAACCTTTCGAAGATTCGTTCCAGCGCCGAGATGTTAGAAGGTGGCGGCACCGCCTCGGGCCCTGTGAGCTTCATGCGAGGCGCCGACGCATCTGCTGGAACAATTAAGTCTGGTGGCAAAACCCGCCGTGCAGCCAAAATGGCAATCCTTAATGTTGAGCACCCAGACGTCGAAGAGTTCATCTGGTGCAAAGTCAAAGAAGAGCGCAAGGCACGCGTCCTTCGTGATGCCGGCTTCGACATGGACCTCGACGGTGCAGACTCGTTCTCGATCCAGTATCAAAATGCGAACAACTCAGTTCGTGTTTCCGACGAATTCATGCAGGCAGTTGTTGACGATGCCGACTGGAGCCTCGTAGGAGTGGTGACAGGCCAAGTCATCAAAACGATGAAAGCCCGCGATATGTGGCGTCAGATCGCAGAAGCTGCGTGGGAATGCGCTGACCCGGGTCTCCAGTTCGATACAACGATCAATCGTTGGCATACAGCAGCAACAACCGACCGCATAAATGGGTCGAACCCCTGCTCGGAGTACATGCACATCGACAACTCAGCGTGCAACCTTGCATCGATCAACCTCTTGAAGTACCTCGATGCAGATGGCGCCTTCGATGTCGATGCCTACCGGCACACCGTCGAAGTGGTCTTCACCGCCCAAGAAATCCTCGTCGGGCGGGCTGATTACCCGACCGAGCCGATCGCTGAGAACAGCCGTCGGTTCCGTCAGCTTGGTCTTGGCTACGCAAACCTCGGGGCACTGTTGATGGCTCTTGGCTANGCCTACGACTCACCAGAAGGTCGTGCATGGGCCGCCGCTCTCACCTCGCTCATGACNGGTCATGCATACGCGACAAGTGCTCGCACAGCAGCCCGTCTCGGAGCCTTTGAGGGTTANGCCGAGAATGCAGAGCACATGACCCGAGTGCTCGGAATGCATCGCGATGCCAGNTATGAAATCGANNTGGAAGACGTCGTTCCTCGTGATCTNGTCGNTGCGGGACAANCCTCTTGGGAAGCAGCAGTGCGCGACGGAGCCCTCAACGGTGTCCGTAACTCTCAAGCATCAGTGCTCGCACCCACCGGCACGATCGGTCTTATGATGGACTGTGACACCACCGGTATCGAGCCAGACCTCGGACTCGTCAAGATGAAGAAACTGGTCGGTGGCGGAACGATGCAGATCGTCAACCAGACGATTCCCCGTGCGCTCAGCCGTCTTGGCTACACCTCGCAGCAGGTCGACGACATCATTGCGTATATCGACGGGAACAAGTCGATTCTCGGTGCGCCACACCTCTCGGCTGACCATGTGGCAGTGTTCGCCTGCTCAATGGGCGACAACACCATCCACTATGAAGGTCATGTTCGCATGATGGGTGCAGTCCAGCCGTTCCTGTCGGGAGCGATCTCGAAGACTGTCAACATGCCAGAGGAGGCATCGGTCGAAGACATCGAGGCGTTGCACCTCCTCTCATGGGAACTTGGCCTTAAGGCCGTTGCGATTTACCGCGATAACTGCAAAGTTGCTCAGCCGTTGTCAACCGCAAAGAAAGATGACGATTCTGCTGACGACACGGTTGCTGAAGCAGCATCAATTGCCGACAACGTCGTCGAGACCATCGCTCATCGCGCTGTCCGTCAGAAGTTGCCTCGCACTCGCACCTCAAAGACGTTTGAGTTCCGTGTTGCTGATTGCAAAGGCTTCGCAACGGTTGGTGAGTATGCGCATGGCCAGCCTGGGGAGATTTTCCTCACCGTGTCGAAGCAGGGTTCAACACTTGCCGGCATCATGGACGCCTTCGCTAAGTCGGTCAGCTACGGCTTGCAGTACGGAGTTCCGTTGCGGGCGTACGTTGAGGCATTCACCAACATGAAGTTCGAACCAGCCGGCATGACCGATGATCCAGACGTTCGTTTCGCTGGTTCCATCATGGACTATCTCTTCCGGCGTCTCGCTCTGGAGTACATGTCATATGACGAGCGGGCCGAACTNGGCATCTTCACGGTTGCTGAGCGCACGCAGCCAACTCTGCCGGGTGTTGAAGAAATGGCGNTTGAGTCATCAACTGGCTNCGAAATGGTCGCTGACCCNAAGTCGGTGCCATCAGTTGATGAATTGGTCGCAGGNCTCGAGTCTGGGNCGATTGCNCCAACCGTAGAAGACAACACNCCAGCCCGGGGTGTTATCAACACACCGATTGATGCGCCAATGTGCATGCAATGCGGNGTTCACATGGTGCGTGCGGGTTCATGCCATGCATGCCCGTCATGCGGCAGCACCTCTGGTTGCAGCTGACAGTTCACCTACCGATATCTCATGATGAGAGGGGCGTGCAGTGCACGCCCCTCAGTCATTTTTCACCTCATTGCGCAGGGTGTCGGATGGGGCGGTGATTAACGTCATCGCATAATTTAGAACCATGGCAGCAACCGATGAACTCGCACACATTGATGCAATGATCGATGAACTGTTGGCGGAATGTCCACTGCCGGCAACACCGATGCCTGAATTTCTCGGAGCCCAGTTCGATAGAGGCCTTGCTTGGGTGCATTTTCCAACTGGCCACGGCGGTCTGGGGCTTTCACCCAAGCATCAAACCCATATCAACAGCCGTCTTTTTGCCGCCGGAGCGGCAAATCCGTTTTTCTTGAACCCCATGGGTTACGGCATGTGCGGCCCAACCGTCGTTGAGTGGGGGAGCGATGATCAACGCTCCCGTTACTTGCGGCCTCTNTTCACTGCGNATGAGATGTGGTGTCAGTTGTTCTCAGAACCAGGGGCAGGTTCAGATGTTGCAGGCTTGTCGATGACTGCNGTGCAAGACGGCGANGAATGGATCTTGAACGGCCAAAAGGTATGGACCTCCCTCGCTCATATNGCNAAGTGGGGGCTCGTCATTGTTCGCACTGATCCCACTGCGGTGAAGCACAGCGGTATCACTGCCTTCGTTGTTGACATGCATGCTCCCGGAGTCGAGGTTCGTCCGTTGCGGCAGATAACTGGCGGTGCCGAATTCAACGAGGTGTACTTCACCGATGTNCGCGTGCCGGCCGCAGAGATGCTTGGNAGCCCTGGTGAAGGGTGGCGGGTNAGTTTGACGACGCTCATGAANGAGAGAACTGCNATCGGCGGTTCGACACCNCCGCGTGGTGCNGGCCCNATCGCCCACGCGGTCGAATTGTTCAANGAGCTTGACGATGTGCAGCAGCCCCTCTANCGCAATCGTTTGATGGAGCTGTGGTGTGAGGCCGAAGCAATTCGCCTCAATAACCTCCGCGCTGCAGCAAACCGCAGGATGGGCAGCCCGGGTCCTGAGGGCTCAATCGGCAAAATGGCGGGNGCCGAGCACAATAAACGGGNGTACGAGTTCTGTATGGACCTGTTAGGCCCTCGCGGTCTGCTGTATGACGACTACGCCTCTGGTGGCGAGGGTTCTGGCCTTGCTTCGATCTCTAGGGTTGCGTTTTTACGGAGTCGAGCGAACACGATCGAAGGTGGTACCGCTGAGATCATGCGAAATATTCTCGGTGAACGAGTTCTTGGCCTTCCTGGTGACGTGCGTGTCGATCGCGATCGACCTTGGAAAGACGTACCCCGCAGTTGATCTAGGGTGAGCCTCCAGCAGAACTGCCGAGCCCATTTGTCGATTCACAATTGCGTCAACAACTCATTGCCGTGGCGTTGCTCTCGGTGTTGTCGGTTGTTGCCCTCATTGGCTCGTTCTTCGCCTGATCCGTTACGCAGGTCCGAAGCGACTCTGTAAAACGGCAGTTCCTGGGGGGTCGTGGGCCCATGGTGCAGCTTCACCCCATGTGTCGGCAAAGACGAGGTTCGACAGGGGTCTGCGCCGTACAGGGCCGTGTGAGCCGGCTGGAACCCCGAGGGTGATGGCTGCGGCGAGTGCGACCTCTTCGGGAATCTCAAGGTAGGAGCGGAGTTCTTCTTCGACGAATCCTTGAAACCCGGTGAGGACCCCTCCGTAGCCAAGTGCCCGAGCGGCGAGCAACAGGTTTTGGCATGCCGGGTACACCGACGCGCCTTCGGTTGGCGACGGTTCGCGGTAGCGGATCAGGCAGGCAAGAACGAGCACCGGCGCATCAGCGAAATGNTCAACGTAATGCTGCATTGTTCGTGCCATGCGGGCTTTTGGTGAATCGTCTTCGATGCCCGAACCCCGGTCGTATCCGTCATCAGATCGCTTCTCATTCCACAGCGACTGGGCCCCTTGGGCGATGAGTTGCTTAACGTGTTGCGATCGCTCGCTACCGGTAAACACCATGAATCTAAACGGCTGGCGGTTCGAACCAGAGGGCGCTCTNGTTGCGGCAAAGAGCATTTTGTTGAGATCTGCTTCGGGAATCGGCTCGTTGGTGTAGCGGCGAATCGCCCGTGTGGTNGCNAGCCCGTCGAGAAGTGANAGGTCTGTCACGACCTCATCGTTACTTGCCACGATGAGTCTGTGTCGAATCGGATGGGCTCAGTGTTGGGTTCGCGCAATTTGCGTGGAACGCTATGGGGGTGGCGCAACGTTCAGAAAATCTCCGACGTCTCGATGGCGGTGACTTTGACGTAATCGTCATTGGTGGAGGCATCAACGGCGCAGTCTCTGCTGCTGCGCTCGCCGGCCGTGGTGCTTCGGTAGCGCTCGTCGATCGAGGTGACTTCGGCGCGTTCACCTCCCAAGAGTCGTCCAACTTGGTCTGGGGTGGCTTTAAATATCTTGAAAACTACGAACTCGGCCTCGTCTACGGGCTGTGCCGATCGCGAAACGAATTGATGAAGTCGTACCCCGACAACGTTCGTGAGATCGGGTTCCTTGCCACCCTCGACAAAAGTGCGCCATACCGGCCGTGGTTTGCGGGCGTCGGNGCNACTGCGTACTGGGCGATTGGAAGGTTCGGCACTAAACCTCCGAAAGTGTTTTCTCGGCGTCGGTTGGCACAGGCCGANCCCGCAATCTCAACCACAACTGCNAGGGGCGCGATTCAATATCAGGACGCCTACCTCATCGACAACGATTCACGCTTTGTCTTCTCTTTCATTCGCTCGGCCTTCGAAGCCGGAGCGGTGACGACAAATTACGTTGAGCTTGTTCATGCTGAACGGCGTAGCGATCGGTGGCATGTGGCTTTGCGTGATGTCGTCACTGGTGTTGAGATGACCGCCTCGGCGAAAACGCTGGTGAATGCAGCTGGCCCGTTTGTCGATGCGCTCAATGAATCATGGGGAACGACGACCACGCATCGCATCGTTTACTCAAAGGGTATTCACCTTGTCGTGCCTCGGCTCACGACGACCGATCATGACCGCGTCCTCGCGTTTTTCGATGACAGTCAGAGATTGTTTTACGTGATTCCAATGGGGCGCAGGTCAGTCGTCGGCACGACAGACACTCGTGTAGACGATCCTCATACTGCCGTAACGGAGGAAGATCGGAACTTCTTGCTCGAACAAATCAACGCCCGAATGAATCTTGAGAAGCCTTTGGAAGCCTCGGATGTCATTGCGGAGCGCAGTGGTGTGCGTCCGCTCGTGGTGAAAGTCGACGGCGAAGGATCTGACGACTGGCGATCAAAAGAGTGGACCTCGCTCAGTCGCCGTCACGAAGTCGAGTGCGACGCGCAACGGTCAGTGGTCACCGTGTTTGGTGGGAAACTTACCGATTGTCTCAACGTGGGAGCGGAAGTCGCCTCTGAAATTGAGTCGTTAGGTGTGGCTCTCGAGGCCGACCAACGAAACTGGTATGGGGAGCCCGATTCCGCAAGTAGGGCAGAGTTCTTCCGTCAGGCGCACCTCATGCATCTCGATGAAAAGCGGTCGAAGCCTGATACCGAGTCGTTGTCGGTTCGACTGTGGCGTCGCTACGGCCGGAGAGCATTCGACATGCTCGAACACATTCGCAATGACCCCTCGATGGCAACTGATGTCATGGAGTCGGCTGATTACCTGCGAGTTGAACTCCATAATGCCGCTGATCACGAGATGATCGTGAAACTTGAGGACTTCATGCGCCGTCGTTCAAAGATTGACCTCGTCGTCGCAGATGATGAGTTTGTGGGCTCTGATGGACTTGCTGAAATTTCGCANTTGCTCTTCGGTGATGACGGTGAACGAAAGCTTGATGAGTTTTATCGAGAGCGGGTAGCTGCCGTCACTGATCGATAAGGCCGGTGCCGCCACTTCTTTAGGGCCGGCGTCACAGTGAAATTACTCCAGTGCAAGCCGGCGGAGATGGCGGGTCTAGGTTCGACGTGTGCCATCAGCGAAGTTCCGAATCTTATTCACGCTGTTTGCCGTTGGTTTTGGAGCGAATGTTGCAACGCCGCTCTTCCTCATTTACGAAGATCGCCTTGGGTTAAGCACGTGGACCCTCACAGCGTTGTTCGCAATTTATCCAATCGGTCTTGCTCCTGCGCTTGTCTTTTCAGGGCCCGCATCTGATGTTCTCGGGCGACGAGTCGTGATTGTTCCAGGGGTGGTGCTGTCTGGAGTTGCAAGCCTCGTGATGCTGTTCGGAGGTAGCACGGTGAGCATGTTGTATTTGGGAAGGTTCCTACTCGGGGTCGTCTCAGGGATCGTGTTTGTTGTTGGAAGCGCTTGGACTCAGGAAGTCGGAAGCAGTAACCCGATGTTGACAACTCGGCAGATCGCAGCTGTGATGTTCGCAAGTTTCGGTGCGGGACCGCTTATTGCGGGAGTAGCTGGGCAGTGGAGTTCAGCGCCATTGGTGATTCCTTACCTGATCCACCTGGTGCTGGTCATGTTGGGGATGTGGCTGATCAGGGGAGCTCCAGAAACCGTGACACGCAACTCAACGAGGAAAATCCGACCAAATCTCGGTATGCCGAGAGGAACCGGACGCGATTTTTCGTTGGTGATTGCGCCGACCGCATTCGGCGTCTTTGGTATGCCATCCCTCGTGTTTGGCCTATTCCCAGTTTTACTGAAGCCAGCAATGCCCGGAATCGCAGTGTTGATCTCAGGCGTGCTCGGGTTCGTGGTGACGTGGTCGACTTTCCCTGCCCAAACACTCGTTGGCCGTATCGGCCCTTACCGAGGGGCTCCGCTCGCCCTCGCATGTGGAGCGACAGGAACCACCCTCGGGGCCATCGCATTTGCGACCGATACATGGGGGTTGGTCTTTGCCTCAGCGGTATTGATGGGGTCTGCATCAGGTTTCGCAATGACGTCAGGGCTGCGTTTCGTTGACATCATTTGTCTCCCTGAAGACAGGGGAGCCCTTACCGGGTCGTTTTATGCGGTGGCGTATGTGGGCATGATGAACCCACTTCTCGTGAGCACCGTGAACAAGGCGGTTGACTCATTTGTACCAATTCTTGCAGGTATTGCGGTCGTGACGGCGCTCGGGAGTTGTTGGCTCTTCGGGGCCGGCGCGCGACTACGTCAGCGGCACGGGGCGTTGAGTTCTTCGTAAATGATCTGAGGCCTGTCTGTCTGTGAGACACCGACAGACATCGAGATAGTGAACCGACTCAGTCGACCATCCAGGTGCCGTTCGAGCGCAGGAGTGCACTCATGTCGGGAGCACCCGACTTCTCTGATGCGAGCGCAACTTGGGCAGAAACCTCACTTGCGTACTCTGCACGCTCGACCGAACGGAAGATGCCAAACGGTGTCGGCGAATTGTCATCTTGGTTGAGACGGGCAAGCGAAAACGCGAGAGACGGCGAGTGATGGTTCTTGTCATGCACGAGGATCTTGTCGATGCCGACGTCGTCAACGTTGACAATTTTCAAGGTTCCATCGTCACCCATGGTGACTCCCTTGGCCACATCTGAGCCGAACGTGATCGGCTCTCCATGGACGAGGTCGATCATCATGTCGTCTCGGACTGACCGCTTAGTGATTCCGTTGAACTGACCGTCGTTGAAGACGTTGCAGTTCTGGTAGATCTCAATAAACGACGAGCCACGATGTGCATGAGCAGCCTTGAAGGTTTCCATCATGTGCTGGCGGTCAAGGTCATGGGTGCGAGCTACGAATGATGCTTCGGCCCCGAGAGCAATGGCAAGTGGGTTGAATGGAGGGTCGATTGAGCCAAACGGTGTCGACTTCGTGACCTTGCCCACGTAGGAAGTTGGTGAGTACTGGCCTTTGGTGAGCCCGTATATGCGGTTGTTGAACAGCAATATGGTGAGATTGACGTTGCGTCGCAAGGCATGAATGAGGTGGTTTCCACCGATTGAGAGCCCGTCACCATCACCAGTGACCACCCAGACGTCAAGGTCCGGGCGAGCGGTTGCGACCCCTGTTGCAATTGCCGGTGCACGACCATGGATGGTGTGCATGCCATACGTGTTCATGTAGTACGGGAAGCGGCTTGAGCAGCCGATACCTGAGACGAATACCGTGTTTTCAGGAGCGACTCCGAGTTCGGGCATGACCTGCTGAACAGCCTGGAGGACGCCGTAATCGCCGCATCCCGGACACCAACGAACTTCTTGGTCGCTTGACCAGTCTTTCTTTGTGGTGAGAGTCACTGCGGTATCGCTCATGACTGGCCTCCTTCTGTGACGATGTGTTGTATTTCTCTTGCGGAAAATGGAAGGCCAGCCACCTTAGAGAGTGGCTGGGCATCGACGAGGTAGTTGGCTCGCAACATGTTGCACAGCTGGCCTCGGTTGAGTTCTGGGACGATCACCCGCTCGTATCGGCGAAGAATGTCACCGAGATCGTTCGGTAGGGGGAACACATTCCGGATGTGCACCCACGCAACTTTTTGGTCATTTCGGCGACAACGCTGAACTGCCGAGTCGATCGCTGCCCACGTTGATCCCCAACCAACNATGCACNCGTCGGCGTCTTCGTCACCCATTATTTGGGTTGGCTCATAGTCGCGTGCGACGCCGGCCACTTTGTCGGCTCGAAGGTCGCCCATGAGTGCATGGTTTTCAGGGGTGTAGTTCACGTTGCCGGTTACGTCTTGCTTCTCGAGCCCTCCCACGCGGTGCATCAGGCCGGGTGTTCCAGGAATTGCCCAAGGACGGGCAAGTGTCTCCGGGTCACGCAGGTACGGATGGAAGACGTCTCGGCCTTCGGAGTCGGTGCCGTTGGTTTCAGTCGCGAACGGAACCGCAATCTTNTCGTAGGNCGAAATGTCGGGAAGTTTCCACGGCTCGGAGCCATTAGCGATGTATCCGTCTGACAGCAAGATGACGGGCGTGCGGTACTTCAGAGCAATACGAGCGGCTTCGATCGCTGCATCAAAACAGTCAGCCGGGCTTTTCGCGGCGACCACCGGCAGGGGAGCCTCACCGTGGCGGCCGTAGATCGCGAGGTTGAGATCGGAGGCCTCGGTCTTCGTTGGAAGGCCGGTTGATGGCCCGCCTCGCTGAATATCAATGATGATCATTGGAAGTTCGATCGAGACTGCGAGTGAGATGGTTTCGCTCTTCAGTGCGACACCGGGGCCTGAGGTCGTCGTGACCCCGAGATGCCCGGCGAACGATGCACCGAGGGCAACGCCGACAGCTGCGATCTCATCCTCTGCTTGAACGGTTCTGATGCCAAAGTTTTTGTGCTTCGAGAGTTCATGCAATATGTCACTCGCTGGGGTGATCGGGTATGACCCGAGGGTGACCGGCAAGTCAGCAAGTTGGCCGGCTGCGATGAGCCCCCACGAAAGAGCGGTGTTACCGGTGATCGACGTATATTCGCCAGATGGAAGGGTCGCTGGCTTGACTTCATAGCGTTGTCCAACCATCTCGGTTGTTTCGCCGAAGTTGAAGCCTGCCTTAAATGCCGCAGTGTTCGCAGCAACGACCTGTTCGTTCTTTGCGAACTTCTCAGAAATCCATTCGAGGGTGGGTTCCGTTGGTCGTGAGTACATGAATGACACGAGACCGAGCGCGAAGAAGTTTTTCGACCGCTCGGCGTCGCGGGGCTTGACACCGTGGGGTTCGCAGGCATCTTTCGTGAGCGACGTCATTGGCACGCGGAGCACTCGGTAGCCGGTCACCGTGCCATCATCGAGTGGATTTGATGCGTACTCGGCCTTCTCGAGGTTCCGCTCATCGAATGCGTCAGTATTGACGATGAGAGTTCCACCCTGTTCGAGCCGCTGCAGGTCGGCCTTGAGTGCAGCTGGGTTCATGGCGATGAGCACGGTCGGCTCATCGCCAGGGGTGGTGATGTCGTGGTCAGAGATCTGTACCTGAAAGCTTGAAACGCCATTGACGGTTCCGGCAGGAGCACGGATTTCAGCGGGAAAGTCAGGGAACGTCGAGAGGTCGTTACCGAAAGAGGCACTCACCGAAGTGAATCGGTCTCCAGTGAGCTGCATTCCGTCTCCGGAGTCACCAGCAAATCGGATGACGAGTCGGTCAAGTGTCTCAGCCGATTCGGCCTGGTCAATCGTGTCGGTCATTTCTGTCTCCCTCCGGTCAGCGTTGACCGGTGTCATGTCTCTCATTAAACGCTAGTCATCGAGCGTCGTGTGGATCGTGCCAGACCCGTAATTTCTTAGGGTTTTTGACGCCTTACGAGCATGTCATAACGCATACGGCTGACCGGGGAATTTCGTCTCGGCTGCACCGTGGTTTGATTGCCACACGCGACCACTAGTCTTCGAAGCGATGGGGACGCTGCGCTTCAGCTTTGGGACGATGGGGTCTGGGAAAAGCACCTTGGCTTTGCAGATCCATCACAACCTCGCGACCCGTGAACTCTACGGACTGCTGTTGACATGTCTCGATCGCGAAGGCCAGCAGGTCTCGAGCCGGCTGGGAGTATCGGCTCCGGCCATTCACGTGTCTCCAGAACTCAATATTCATGAGCTTGCGCTTAAACAATGGCCATTGCACTACTTGGTCTGTGATGAGGTGCAGTTCTACACCGTTGAACAGATTGACCAGTTGGCGAGAATTGCTGATGAGATGGAGGTTGACGTGTACGCCTTTGGCCTCATCACCGATTTCCGAGGCTTGTTGTTCGATGGAACGAAACGAATGCTCGAAGTCGCCGATGAACGGGTGCCTCTGCAAGTTGAGGCGCGCTGCTGGTGTGGAAGTCGCGCTACTCACAATGCCCGTGTAGTGAATGATTTCATCGTGTATGAGGGTGAGACCGTTGTGGTTGGCGACACGCTGGCGCCGGGCGAACAAAAAATGTTTGGTGACGTCGTTAGGTATGAACTGTTGTGCCGCCGTCACTTCATTGCCGGCGATCTCGGCATGTAAACGCAGTTAGCTGTCGGCGGCGAGCCGGGTGAGTCGCAGAGACGCTGCGGCAACTGCGATGCCGGCGATGCGCCCAACAAGTGCACCGAGGTCAGCAAGCGGATCGGCGTAGCGAAACGGGATTCCCCCGATGCCAAGCAAGGCGAGCCCAATGACCACGATTGAGATGCCACCGATCATGGTGGCGAGACGTTGGAGGGAGCGACGCGGCGGCTGATCGTCTGGGTGGATACTCATCCACACGATGCTCGCGAGCGCAACGCAGAGCGCCCCGATCAGGAGCACGATGCTGTTCTGTGGAATGGAAACGAATGAGATCGTTTCGACTCGTTGGCCCCACACTCCGTCTTCAAAACGTGAGGTGGTAATGGCGAATGCGCGCCGAAGTTCGATTGCGACGAGGGCAAGATAGGCAAGCCACAAGCACCACCCAGCGGTAGTGAGTGCATCTACCCACCGAATTCGGGTGGGGTGAGTAAGTGTGGTACCTGCGGTGTTGTCGTCTAATTCCATGTGCAGGGGAGGCGCTTGATTCCGTTGATGAAGTTGCTCTGAAGGTAGTCAGGTTCAGCGGTGCTGCGAATGAGCGGAAGACGCTGATGGAGTTCCTCGAACGCAACAACAAGTTCTCGTCGGGCGAGGTTCGCACCGAGGCAGAAATGTGGGCCGCCGGCACCGAAGCCAACCTGCGTGGGTTGCATAGGGCGAGCGACCTTGAACTGGTCAGGCTCATCAAACACCCGTTCATCGCGATTGGCGCTCGAGTAGAACAACACCACTTTGTCGCCGGCCGAGAGTCGCTCACCTCCGAGTTCGGTGTCTGCGGTCACCGTACGACGAAAATGAATGACCGGCGTTGAATACCGGACGATCTCTTCCACCGCAGTCTTCGCATAGGTGTCGAAGTCGCCAAACCAGCGGTCGCGCTGGTCAGGGTTGTGAGTCAGGGCGTGCAGACCGTGGGTGAGAGCGTTCCTTGTCGTTTCGTTGCCAGCAACGACAAGAAGAATGAAAAACGATCCGAACTCTTGAGGGCTAAGTCGGTCACCATCAACTTCGGCAGCCATCAATGCCGAAGTGATGTCGTCACTTGGGTTGGCGCGACTCCGCTCACCGAGTTCTTGGGCATACGCGAAGATCTCAAGGGAGACCTCCATGAGTCGTTCGTAGGTTCCACCAAACTCTGGGTCGCTGGCTCCGAGGATGGTGTTTGTCCATTCGAAGACTGATGCGTAGTCAGATTCTGGGATGCCCATCATTGAGCAAATGATTTCGAGGGGGAGGGGTCCGGCGAATTGCTCAACGAAATCTGTCGTGCCATCTGGGTTTGCAGCAACCATCCGGTCAATGATTTCTATTGCTTTCGCTTTGATGATGTCTTCGAGATCGGTGACATGCCGTGGAGTAAAGCCCTTCGACACGATCGACCGCAGCCGAAAGTGCTTCGGGTCATCCATGTTGATCATNGACCCATAAAACTCATTCAANTCTTGGGGTAGGTCGGTGATGTTTGAGCCAAGCCCAGAGCAAAACAGCTCTGGATTACGGCTTGCCGCCCAGACATCTTCATGACGAGTGACTGCGAAGTAGCCGGGNCCNGGAGGAAATGGCGAACCCTCGAGGAAACGTTCTGGGTACTTCGGAAGGCCCGGGGTATCACGAAGGACCCGGAATGCATCAAGACGCTCTGATCGGGGAGCGGTCCAGAACTCCATCTGTGAAATGTCGGGAAGCCCCGCCGGTGGTTGAAAGGTGACCTCGTCCATTGCGGGAGCGTAGATCGGTTCTAGTCTGTGAGACGTGCTCAGCCTCGATGAGATCGAACGTGCGTTAGTCATTACCGCTCACCCTGATGATGTTGACTTTGGTGCTGCTGGGACCATCGCCAATCTCACCGACCTGGGTGCGACGGTCACATATTGCATCGTGACCGACGGTCAAGCCGGTGGTTTTGACGACTCAATTCCGCGCCCAAAAATGGCGTCGATTCGGCGGGAGGAGCAAACAAACGCAGCGAGCAAGGTTGGGGTGTCTGACCTTGTGTTCCTCGGTTGGATGGATGGAGAAGTCGAATCAGGGCTCGAACTTCGACACGACCTTTCGCGAGTCATTCGCAAATATCGGCCTCAGGTAGTGCTTACTCAGTCTCCGGCGCTCAACCTTCGCAGGATCTATGCGAGCCATCCCGACCATATTGCTGTTGCTCAATCAGCGATCGCTGCGGTGTACCCAGATGCCCGCAATCCGTATGCGTTTACCGATCTCATCACCGACGGTTTGGAGCCGTGGGCTGTCGATGAAATTTGGGTGATGGGTCACCCAGAACCCGACGAATTCGTTGAGATCACCCCACAGATAGAGCGGAAAATTTCTGCGTTGCTCTGTCATGAGAGTCAGCATCGTGACCCATCGGGGATGATGGATCGTGTTCGCGAATGGAATGCGGAGACGGCTCAAGTTGCAGGCTTCGGCGCAGACGCTTTTGCCGAGGCGTTCACTGTCGTCGATACCCGATGACGACGGCATCGGCAAGATGACCGTTCGCTGATTGGTCACGTGTCTGCGATGGTGGTTAGGAGGGGTATTGATCACTAAGGTGACGGCATGACTGAAGCAGTAATTGTTGCAACCGCCCGTAGCCCGATTGGCCGTGCCGCGAAAGGCTCGCTCGTTTCGATTCGCCCCGATGATCTCTCGGCGCAGATCGTAAAGGCGCTGATGGCAAAAGTGCCGAGCGTTTCGGCGTCAGACGTTGAAGACCTCATCATGGGTTGTGGGCAACCTGCGGGAGAGGCGGGGTTCAATATTGCCCGTGTGACCGCAGTGCTTGCCGGGCTTGATGAAGCTCCCGGTGTCACGGTCAACCGCTATTGCTCATCATCACTGCAGACCATTCGCATGGCAGCTCACGCCATTAAGGCCGGCGAGGGAGACTGCTTTATCGCAGCAGGTGTAGAGACCGTGAGTCGCTATGCAGCGGGCGCCAGCGACACCGCGCCAAATAGCGTGTTCTCGTCGGCCGGCGAGCGCACTGCATCACGAGCCGGTGGCGGCCAAGGCACGTGGAGCTCACCATCGGGCCTCCCTGATATGTACATCGCCATGGGCCAGACAGCAGAAAATGTGCGAGAGGTTGAAAACGTCAGCCGTCAAGAGATGGACGAATTCGCAGCACTCTCACAGCAACGTGCAGTTGCAAATGTTGAAAATGGTTTCTGGGCAGATGAGATCACTCCGGTCACACTTCCCGACGGAACCGTGGTCTCTGCTGACGACGGTCCCCGCGCCGGAACCACCGCTGAAGGTCTCTCCGGTTTGAAGCCAGTGTTCCGGCCAGACGGTGAGATCACCGCCGGCAACTCATGCCCCTTGAATGACGGTGCAGCCGCAGTGATGGTGATGAGCGATCGTAAGGCTGCTGAGCTTGGGCTCACCCCGCTTGCACGGATTGTGTCGTCAGGAGTCTCTGGGCTCAACCCTGAGATCATGGGTCTCGGCCCGATCGAGGCAAGCCGTCAAGCTCTCGGCCGCGCTGGGATGTCGATCGACGATATCGACCTTGTTGAAATCAACGAGGCGTTTGCAGCCCAGGTGGTGCCATCAGCGAAGCACCTTGGAATTCCGCACGACAAGTTGAACGTGCACGGTGGAGCGATCGCAGTCGGTCACCCGTTCGGAATGACCGGCGCTCGCATCATGACGACGCTGATTCACGGACTCCAGGCGACCGACAAGCAGTACGGTCTCGAGACGATGTGCGTCGGCGGCGGTCAAGGCATGGCCATGGTCGTCGAGCGTCTTTCCTGACGCTCCGAGTTTTCTCAAAATCGCAATACAACGCCGCTCGCCAAACGGTCAGCGGCGTTGTCGTTCAAAGCGCCGAGGAATGTCGGCGCTGACGATGATGTAACCGTTATCGATGACCGCCCGAAGCACATAGAGCTCACCGGCGGAGTGGAGTTCGGCGAGGGCGTACCCGAGTCCGGTGACGTCGCGGACGCCAGTCCCGAGGTGAACGATGTCTTCGACCACGAGTCCCGCAAGGTCAACTTCGGATTCCCAGAGGCCTACGAGGGCTTGTCGAAGTGTTGGATCGTTGAGTAACTCAAGATCATCGATGATGAGGTCGATGGTCATGATGCTGACCGGTTGGAGTTCGGTTGTTGCAACGGTGGTCTCTCCTTTGAGGTCACCATCGAACATGACGACGACTCGACCGTTGCTGTGCGGTCGACCATTCACAAACCCATATTTGCGAACTGGAAGGCCGTCTTCGCCTTTCGACTTCCAGCAGATGCGATCGCCGGAGCGAAACATGATCGGTCCGATGGTCGTCATGACGCGGCCTCAAATGCATGGATTTCTTCGATCGTGGCGTCGGAAAGTCCCGACCATAAAGGAATGGCTTGTTCGCTCCACTCTTCGAATGGACGGTTGGTGAGCGCAACGAGGCCGGTGCGAATGCTCGGATCGACCCACATCATCGTGCCGGCACCACCGAAATGGCCGAACGTTGATGGTGCATTCTGTCTGCCGGTCCAGTGCGGATCTTTGGCGCCACGAAGTTCGACACCAAGACCCCAAGGGCACGGGTCAAACCTTCCGAGCCCCGGAATTGTTCCGGCGATGCCCACGAACTGCTCGGCAATGAAGTCTGCGTGGGTCTCGAGGCTGATGAGCGACGGTTGGAGATACTCACTGAGGAGCAGAGCCATATCATCGATTGTCGACCACATACCGAAGGCGGGCGAGCCACGCAGTTCGGTTGAGGTCATGCCGAGAGGTTCGATGACCGCTTCGTTCAGGTAATCANCGAAGGCAATCCCTGTCGACGCGGTGATGAGCTCGGCGACCATCTCGATGCCGGTATTTGAATAGATACGTCGCNGGCCGAGAGCGGCGATCGGCGAGGCTCCATCGAANGGGAGCCCGCTTGCGTGAGCCAGCAGATGCCGAAGCGTTGTTCCTTCATGGAGTGAGGCTGAACACATGACAGGATCAACAACGTCGTCGAGCCTGAGCGACCCT
Source organism: Acidimicrobiaceae bacterium (assembly GCA_002727235.1). Lineage (GTDB taxonomy): Bacteria > Actinomycetota > Acidimicrobiia > Acidimicrobiales > Ilumatobacteraceae > Casp-actino5. The sequence goes on along the minus strand of PBWL01000010.1, from coordinate 12,134 downwards.
TCTTCGCATGCGATGAGCGCAGTAAGGCCGGTGACGGTCTTGGTCAGCGACGCAAGTCGGAATGAGCGGCCGGTGTCTCCGATCGTCGAGTAGGTGGCAGGAGGTGACCCGTCAGATGACCGAACGATGGCGGCAACGCTATGAGGTACCGGCCACGAGGTGACTCGGTCCAATGCGCTCATGACAATCAGGAGTTCGACGTGTCGAGTGAATCTCTGATGGATTCTGCGGTGCGGAATGCGAGCTCGAGCCCCTGGCGGGCGTTGAGGCGAGGGTCGCAGATCGTCTCGTACCTGTCGTCGAGGTCACTGTCGGCGATGGCGTCGACTCCGCCGAGGCATTCGGTGACATCATCACCTGTGAGTTCGACATGAATTCCGCCAGGCCATGTTCCTTCAGCGCGGTGGGCTCGCACAAAACCTTCGATCTCTGCGATCACGGCGTCAAGGTGACGGGTCTTTCGTCCGTTCTCGGCGGTGAATGTGTTGCCGTGCATCGGATCACATGCCCAGACAACGGGGTGCCCTGCGTCTTTCACTGCACGCAATAGCGGGCGTAGGCGGTCTTCGACGATGTCGGCACCCATGCGACTAATCAGGGTGAGCCGGCCGGGAATCATTGCCGGGTTGAGAGCTTCGCAGAGCGCAATGACCTCATCGCCCGTCATTGTCGGGCCAACTTTGCAACCGATCGGGTTGCTCACGCCTCTGAGAAATTCGACATGCGCCCCGTCAAGCTCTCGAGTGCGTTCGCCAATCCAGAGCATGTGTGCGGAGCAGTCGTACCAGTTGCCACTTGTTGAGTCGCGTCTCGTGAGCGACTCTTCGTAACCGAGCAGCAACGCTTCATGGCTTGTCCACACATCGACCTCGCGGAGGTTGCTGTTGGTATCGGTATCGATACCGATGGCGCTCATGAAGCGAAGTGCCCGATCGATCTCGGTTGCCATGTTGTCGTAACGCTGGCCCTCTTCGCTTGAGGCAACAAACTCTTGGTTCCATGCGTGAACCCGATCGAGGGCTGCGAAGCCGCCTTTGGTGAATGCTCGAACGAGGTTTAAGGTTGACGCTGATTGGTGGTAGGCCTGAACAAGTCGGTCGGGATCAGGAATTCGGGCGGCTCCGGTAGTGGTCGGATCGTTCACGATGTGACCGCGGAACGATGGCAATTCGAGATCTCCGACGATCTCTGTATCGGAAGAGCGGGGTTTTGCGAATTGGCCTGCGATACGTCCGACCTTGACGACCGGAACCCCCATTGAATACGTGAGGACAACGGCCATCTGCAGAATGACGCGCAACTTTTCGCGAATGTTGTCGGCCGAGAACTCCTCGAAGCTTTCAGCGCAGTCGCCCGCTTGCAGCAGGAATGCATTTCCAGCTGCAACCTTTGCAAGGTTGGCTTGAAGTGACCGCGCCTCGCCAGCAAATACAAGTGGTGGCATCGACGCAATGTGTTTGAGGGCGTTGTCGTAGGCAGCCTCATCTGGCCACGCAGGCTGCTGCTTGATCGGGTGGTCTTTCCACGACGAGGGGCTCCACTGTTGCGGCATATAAAAAATGCTATCGGTGTCGGATTGAGTTGAGCCCCGACGCAAAGAAGCGGCCGGGATACCCGACCGCTTCATTCAGATAGTGCGGCGTTTAGCGCCACGGAATGTCAGACGCTGAGGATGTCGCCGGCATCGTCACGAAGGCCGGCAACTGCGCGGCTCACGAGACGACGAGCAGCTTCAGCGGTGACGCCGAGGCTTTCACCGACTTCACGGAAGCTCTTGCGCTCTCCATCAAGAAGCCCAAAGCGAGCTTCAACGGCGTACCGTGCCCGAGGCTCAAGGGTGCCAAGCAATTCCCCGAGGAGGTCGCTTTCAACACCCACCATCACGGCGTCTTCAGGAGTCGGGTCGCCGTTAGCCATCAGGTCACCGAGGGTTGCGTCACCATCGTCACCTACCGTCTTGTCAAGGCTGACCGGNGTGGTGAGGCGGTGCAATTCGGCGTTTGTTTGATCGAGTGTCTCACCGTCGCCGGAAGCCTGTCGGAGCGCAGCGCGCAGGCTTGCTGAACGATCGCCGGGTATGCGAATCAGGCTTGCCTTCTGATCGAGGGCACGTCCAATTGCCTGGCGGATCCAGAAGGTTGCGTAGGTGGAGAACTTGAATCCTCGACGCCAGTCGAACTTGTCGACCGCATGCTCGAGGCCGAGGTTTCCTTCCTGAATGAGATCGAGGAGATCCATGCCCTGAGGAAGTGGGTAGCGGCGCGCGATCGACACCACGAGGCGGAGGTTCGACCGGATGAAACGGTCTTTTGCGTGAGCAGCCTTCGCAACTTTCGCCTTGAGGTCAGCGCTTCGTTTGCCCGCATCGAGCTTCTCTTGGGCTTCACGACCTTCTTCGATAAGGCGCGACAGTTCACGCTCATCTTCTGCAGTGAGCAACGGCACTTTGCCGATGTCATTTAAGTAAAGACCGATTGAATCATTCATGTGCTTTTTCCAACTTGTTAGATTTCGTTTACATTCCCAGACCAATGACATGGAAATCCGTGAAATCAGGCTGGATCCACGTGCGCAAGCCCGAGAAGTGACACAAAGGTGTCAATTACATGACGAGGGCAAATGGATGGGGGGTATGTCGTGAGCTTTATAAACGCATCGCGCTATTTGGCCGAAGATGAACTGTAACACACTTGTCAAGTCCCAACGAAGTGAAGACCGCGAAACGGCGGTAGAGGGCTCCTAGGCTCAAGGATGATGTCTGTCCAAGCCAAAAATCCGCGGCGTGTCGGAGTGTTTGGTGGGACGTTCGACCCACCGCATCTGGGTCATCTCGTTGTTGCGGTCAACGTGCTGCATGAGTTGCAACTCGATGAGGTGCTCCTCATGGTGGCGAACGATCCGTGGCAAAAGAAGGGCATACGCGAAATATCGCCAGCGATCGACCGTCTTGCTCTTGTCGAGGCAGCGGTTCACGGAATTCCCGGGTTAACCGCAGGTTCCCTCGAACTGGAATTGGGTGGGCCTTCGTACACCGCAGACACCCTTGAACACCTTCACGCAAGGGAAGAGCATCTCGAACTGTTCACCATTGTTGGCGCAGACGCAGCCAACGGACTGTTGACGTGGCACCGTCACGAGCGGGTTTCTGAACTCTCAACTTTGGTCGTTGTCGACCGACCAGGCGTCGAAAGCGCACTGCCAACCCCGGCTTCTGGCCGTTGGCACCGAGTAGAGATTCCGCATCTTGAGGTTTCGAGTAGCGACCTTCGAGATCGGGTGAATGACGGCAGGCCGCTCGATTTTCTCGTGACCTCTTCGGTGCTCGCGGAGATTGAAGCTCGCTCGATGTATAGGGGTCAAGGAGCAACAGGGTGACCGCATCTGCCCAACTACGCCGTCGCTATACCCAACAGGCAGCGGTGGCGGTCGCCGTGTCGTTCACTCTTGCGATCATTCTCGCCATCGTCGGGGCTCGAACTCTGGCCTCATCGACGATCGGGTCCGAGGCAGGTGGCGATCAGGGCGAAACGGTCATTGCCTTGCCAGAGACGACGACTGCGTTTATCGGGGTTGTCGATGATGATGAGATCCTGCAATCCGCAGCACTGATTGTGCTCGACCCATCAGGAGTTGGGGGAGCGGTNGTGCCCTTCGAGGCGGCGGCCGATATTTCCGCTGGCCGAGCCGACAGTGTGATGCCGTTACGTGAGGCTCTTGATGCCGACGACGCCAGGTTCTTCGCGCTCGATGCTGAATCGTTAACGGGTCTCACGTTCGATGTTGTCGAGATAGTTACCGCTTCGGAGCTTGCTGATCTTCTGGGGGGCGCTGGTGCGGTGTCACTCAAGCTTCCGCCGTCGGTGGTGTCGGGTTCTGTTGGGCAGTGGTTGCAGGGCCGGTCAAGTGTGAGCATCGAGGAAGCGACCGAATTGTTGGCGGTTGGGGGCGATGCACCTATTGAGTTTGGTGCCCGGCTGCACGCTGCAGTGTGGAACGGCATCGTGAACGAATTGAGCGGAAGCGCAGACACTCAGCTGGCAGACGGTGGGGTGTCTCCTCGGAGTGCCGAAGAGGTCATTGCTGCATTATTTGCCGGTGACGTCGAAACGAGGTCGCTCCATTTGTATGAAGTTGAGGGCAGCGATGGTGCGCTCGTGTTTTATGACTGGGCTGAGACGTTGCTCGTCGCAAGCCATCTTGCTCCGAACCGAGTGACCGCTCCTCACGCGTCCGCAGTTGTCCGGCTACTCGTTCCGTTCACAGATGATGATCTCGAAGGAACCGAACGTACCGTGAGCGATGTTGCGGTGGTGGCTGTGCGCCGACTTAGCGATGTAGGGCTTAACGTTGTTTCGGTGTCGACAGGCGTCAACGGTGACGTCGCTCAGGCCGAGGATGTGACCGAAGTTTGGACCGGTGACGAGTCGTCGGTGACCGAAGCGGCTGCCTCGTTCAGCGAACTCCTCGGAGAGGTAGTCGCGCGCAAGGGTGATTATGTCGTCGATGGCGTTGACGTCGTCATCATTTTGGGGACGTCATTTCTCTCGGACCTCGACCGACAACTAGTGGCAGATCTCCAAGCATGGTCATCGAAATAGTGAGGCTTCATCTTGCCGATACCGTGGTAGCTATGACCGGCCACAACCGCAATGGAGAACTGTGTGACGACTGAAGTTGACGAATCACGCGAGCTTGCTCTCGAAGCGGCTCGGATTGCTGATGCACAAAAAGGCAGCAATATCGTCATCTTGCAGGTGGGTGAGGTGCTTGGAGTCACCGAATATTTCGTGGTTGTGAGTGCATCAAACCGACGGTTGGTCCGCACTCTCGTCGATGAGATAGAGGTCCAGTGTCGCGACGCAGTGAGTCGAACTCCGTCGCGCACCGAGGGCGTGCGGGAGCAGCAATGGGTGCTTCTCGACTATGGCGACGTCGTGGTTCATGTGTTCTTGGAAGAGATTCGTGAGTTCTACGACATCGAGCGTCTCTATAAAGACGTCCCGGTGATTCCGATGGGCTTCGGGGATGCGCAATAGCGGTTGTCGTCAGGGATAGCGCGTCGCTAGCGTGACAGGACTTCGGGGCTATAGCTCAGTTGGTAGAGCGCTTCCATGGCATGGAAGAGGTCAGGGGTTCAATTCCCCTTAGCTCCACTCCGAACCTCTGCTTTGGCAGGGGTTCTTTTCGTGTAACCGTGGGTTTCCGTTGCGTTGCAACGGAAACCTGCTTGTTCTAGTTGCTCGTTTGCTATGTCATTTCCAACATTAGCGAACACACCGATGGTCTGTGGTTTGGGTCGAGGGAATCGGTCAAAATCGGTTGAGTTCGTCTGCGGGGGCTCGAAGGCAGGGACTGCTTCGGACTATTTTGGGATCATGCGTGCGCTTGGTTTTCGTTCCGTTGTCGGTGTCATGTGTGTGGCGTTGCTTGGCTCAGGAACTCTCAGCGGCTGCTGGGACGAAGAGTTTGACCCCGAGATGAGCGCGAGGTTCACGGCCAAAAAAGGGAACCCCAAAGATGAATGCCCCTCGAAGCAGGTCATCGAAGTCGAAGTCTTACAACCCCAGAGGGGCGAAAAAACCTACGAAGGGCCCCTCAATCTGGTGCTAAAACTTGATATCAACGATGAACCAGTCGTGCACTCAAGCACATTTGTGAAGACAAGCAGCACTACTGGATTTTTCGACTTGACGGTCGGGAAAACTCTCCCCAGACAGATTGTTCGAAGCGGCTCTAACAAGTTGGAAGCTCACGTCTATGAGGTATTTGATCAAAAGACGGATAACTGGCAGCCACTATCTGATGTAGTTCTCACGGGTGTCCTCAATGTGAGCGACTGCGACGAGCACCCAGATGTGTCGTCCTCGGCAGCACCAGAGCCAGACAATCAGCAGCCTGTTTCGAATCTGAAAGCCGAATTCCACTTCGGACAAACCTCAGGTTGTCCATTCATGCAGGCCGTTGACGTCGCTGGTGTTGCTGACAATGCCGATGTCTCGCTGAAGTTCTCCATCGACGGCACGCCAGTCGAACACACCGCTGGGTTCATCACCGAAGACGAGTATGTCAAAGAAGGCTTCGACGGATATTTCAATCTCGTCGCAGGTTACGATTTCGACGCAACACTTGAAGGGGAACACACCCTTAAGGTCGAGGTCTCTGACGGCGTCGGTTCAGTCACGATTGAAGGTGAATTCACCGCCGACTCCTGCTTACCGTGACACCCCCAATTGATGGGGGGTGTAATCCACCCCACCAATCACCGGATTTTGGCAACTACCGAAAGTCCCACCCTCAACGACCTCGGCATCACCCAAAGGGATCTCTCAAACCTCGCAAATACCCCCCACCCCGACGCACTCACGTGGCGCTGGAATAACAGCAACTGAACAATGGTTTCGAGAAACTCATTTGCCTATTTTCCTTTCTCGCAATCGATGGCTCTGTTCGCCTTACATCGCGGTGATTCTTCGAGGTCCAGAAGTTGATAGATGGCGCAGCGATTTTGGAGGGGGGAATACCTGGAATTGGCGCAAACCGTTGGTTTTGCAGGGTCTTGGGCGGCGTAACTGACTTTTTGTACACCGGTAACTTTTGAGAAACACGCTGGAACTACTGTTCGGAGATGTTCGCCTTCAGAAAATTGTGTGCGCTTTCAGTAGTGGCGGGCGGAGCGATGATCGCCACCGCATCGACGTCGATGGCCCAAGGCGCTCCCTCGATAGGCGAACCAACAAACGTGACGGTAACCGTTGACCACTACAACGGCACGGTGAAGGTCGATTGGGATGCCCCCACCGGTGGGACCGTTGATCCAGAGCGTTACGCAATCTCCTTCGCGTTAGACGATGTCGGCACCGACCCGGCTGAAATTGTGATGGACCACGGGGTTACCACTGGCAACGTCGGAGACGCAGGTGCTCTCGACACCGAGTACACGCTCACAGCTGATGTTATTGAGGACAACGGCGTGGTACATGGTTGGTTCAGCGTTACGGTCCGTTCGGATAATGACACGGAAGGTGTGTACTCAAATGAGACAGACTTTGTCTCTGTAGAGATCATCAACATGCCCGACGTAGTTGATAATCAGGCTTACGAGCGGGATGACGCTACTGGAGACCTCACGTTTAGTTGGGATGCCTCTAGCGACGGCTTTATCGATCCTGCGTATTACAGGATCGTTTGGGGAAATAATCCGACGGGCGTAGATGGTGGGACGGCACAAATTACTTCGACCTCTTACACGGTTGACTACGAGGAGGTAGGGGACGGAACGTGGTTCTTCCACATTTACGCTTGCGGTCCTACGGGCGACTGCCATATTGGGGAACCGATGGAAATTGCAGTTTCAGAAGGCACGCCTCAAACGACTGAACTTCCGGCCACGGGCTCATCTAACGGATTAGTTATCTATGTGTTGCTGCTGCTGACAGGTGGTGGTCTTCTCGCGTTGTCCGCTCGTCATCGACCTCGAGGTCACGCTTAGGACAACGCAAAACCCCCTCCCAAAAAATGGAAGGGGGCTTCTAGGCGGCCTGAGGCTACAGGCACAACCCATCAAGTGTCTATGGAGGGAAACAGGCGTTCGACCGGGGACTCAGTCCTCATCCTTACCTGCTCATCTTGGTTCCCCAGGTGGGGACTGCCCGAGTGTCTTTGGCTAACTTGGCCTGGCGGATGAGGCTAAGGCGTGTAGATCCACAGTGATCCCTTATTAAAGACCCCGTTTCTTTTTTGGAGTGGGCTCTTGTCGCCCCAACCCAGAAGCGGTCTCCATATCCCGTTCAATGGTTGTCAACTGTTCTCTTCCTCTTTCTTCGTTTTGGGTAGCGTGGTTCATATGGGAACCTTTTGGCAGTTAATGCTTTATGGAATTATTGGCGCCGTCTTCGCCTCCTACCTTCAGAGGAGAAAGAAAAAGGCAGCCGAGAATCAAGCTTCTGAGTAGCAAAGCGTTTTCACATCTCCTCGTCTCTTTTAAGGCTGGCGTTTGAGGAGAAGCGTGCTAGTCGCCATCTGGCGTTTACTGCGTTCCCGTCAGTTTTGGATCTGACCGTCGTTTTCCTTCCGATGGATGGAGCTCGCACCTCTGTTGCGTCTACTTGGCATACAGTTTCACGATCGCCAGTACAGCAAAGGTGATTATTGCGATGGTCGGCCAGACGAGCAGGACTCGTTTCAGAGTCCGAACCTTGTAAATGACTCGCTTCGTCTGCTGAAGTTGATGCTCTGAGACTGACAAGTTCTGAGACTGTTCGTCCGTCATCGTTCCACTCCTTTGGGGGGACTATCTAGTAGGCAATGGTAGACATGACTAGTCGGAAAGTTGACGAATACAACGGCTTCTGGAGCGTGGCTTTCCTATTTAGGTCGGATTAGGAAATATTTCTTACCTGCTCATCTTGGTTCCCCAAGGTTCCTTGTTCTTTCTGGGAATGCCTCTATTAGGGCTGCTGCGATTGCATCTCCGTACAACTCGTAGCCATAGTCATTTGGATGCCAGCCTCCGGATGACCAGAAAAAGGCCTGATCGAGACCTTGGCGGTCTCCTGCCTCAGAATTGAACATGATGTTCCTTCGGCTGGGTCCGGCGCAGAACCCGTTGTTGCGGAACTCATCGAATTGAGCGCTAATGATGTGGACTCGACCCTGGGCCCAACCACCGTTATCGATATTGATGCCCGGGTACAAATTGAGTATCCGACGATTCATCCAAGCACTGTTCTGGTACTGGTCATTAATGTTTTCCCTGATACTTGGATACGCATCTAATCCGGAAAAGCGTGCTTGCCAGGCAAGTTGGCGATTCAGATCCTCCAAGAAGCCGATGATCCACCTGGCGTCGTCATCGCGAACGTCCCAAAATTCGTCAGAATCCCATTCAACCCTTCCAAACCACGGGTCGTCATCGTACGAACACGCACCATCGTCGTCTAGGTCCAATGAATTCCTTCGGCTAACGCTGATTCCATCGGTATACGACGTGAAGAAAATTTCAGCATTCGGAAATACTTGGGCCACAACCTCGGCGACCAGTTGAACTCGATTTGGGAGGTCGGTATCAATTAATCGTCGCAATGCCCGAGTGTCGTCTTCGTCATTGCAGTCCCCGGCTTCGATGAAACAGTCGTAGATGACGTCGGAGAATCCGACGTCATTGCCGCCGATAGAAACTACGACTGCATCAACCTCTCCCGGTGAAGCATCTCGCTGGCTTAGCCAGTCGAGAGCTTGATCGATCTGCCGATCCTGAGTTTGCTCGAATCCCCAAAAGTCTGGGGTGTACTCGGCCGCCCAAATGTTGAAAGAGATGGCTCCGCTACACGCGAAATGTCCGAACAAAATGTCGCCCTGGTACTCGCTGCCAAGCATCGCAATTGCCTTTCCGAGGCCCGATTCGCTTGACCGGTGGCATTGGTCATGTGCAGCGGTGTTGACGCCAAACTCTGCTAGGTCGCCTTCTGGCCAGAAGAGTGATTCAGGATTAGCCATTGTGTTCTCGTCAGATGCGAAGAATGGTCGGTCGTCCCAGTCGGTGCCTGATGCAGGGTTGCCTTCTCCGGAGCCATACGAGTCACCAAATCCAACGACGATGAATTGGTCCTCTTTTTCGAGGTTTTTTAAAACAAAGCGTTCGGGGCCTGAAGTCTTTGTGTACGCCGAGGGTGATCCGTCGAGGTGCACGCCGTAGGAGATCGTTTCGGCATCGAAGCAAGCAGTGGGGTCATTGTCTCGATAATTGCGTTCCCTGACTGAGTATTCGTAACCAAAGGACAGCCCATCAGCCCTAGCGAATTCACTAAATCGAGGTTCCGTGCACGGGCGAACCCGGTATTCGATGTGATCCAAGATCCACGGCGTCCCAACCCCGGTACCTTCGTCGATGTCATATGCATAAATCTCTCCGTTTCCGGGCGCGGGGAGGCTTACTCTTACTGTGTCTTCGAGCCACACGACTTTGCCTTCCGCTTCCCATACGTACGGGGCGAAAGATCGGTGAACCAACTCAACTGGGGGAATTTTCACAGCGATTAACTTCGTGACCCAGTCCATGATGTCTTCCCATAAGCGGCCACCGTCTGAGCAGTCGATGATGCCGTTGTTCGCCTCGGAGTACATGGTGACCAGAGTTGTCACGTGAGAGACCGTTGAGTCTGAGGCGCTCTTTGCCGTGGAATCACTGAGTATTGCGTCAAAACAGTCCCAGAGACTTGCTGTTCCAGCTGATCCTCCGGTGGGGAGGCCGGGTCCGTTGCCGAACGAAGCGGGATCGATGGAACTTTGACCACCAACGTCAGATTCAGGTTTTTCTCCCGACTCTGACGATGACCCGACTGGCTTAAGTGCCAGCGTGGTGGTCGGTTTGCTGTACTTGACCGTGGTGGTTGTTTTAGAGAAACTCAAGTTTCGGTCATCAACACCATTTGACCCGCAGGCCGAAACCACGCCGATAGAAAAAACAAGCCCGAAAGCCACAAATTTTTTGCCCCCCATGCTCTCCTTTCTAGCATTCTCCACCGCTGCTTCAGTTCGAAAGTTTGTGATCAGATAAATGCATCATGGGATTGACACTGATAAGTCGGAGCCGAGGTAGCTCCAGCGAAAATGGATGGACAATGAGGGCTACCTGTCTGTTGATTTTGTTCGCACTCACCTCCACTTCCGGGTGTGGAGGAGAACTCGATGGACAGTCATTCAACTCCGAAACTCCCTCCGGAGCCTCTATGGAGGTTCTCTCGACGGGATTTGAGGCCGAGATCGACGGTGTGACGTTTGAAAATCACTCGCCAGCCGCGCGACTAGATGTTCTTGATGGAATCGCCTTATTCGGCAGAGCCGCAATTTGCGGGTCCACATCAGGTGACTGCACTCCAGTCCCTGAGGCACGAGAATGGCTCGACGTCATTTCGGAGGCATCGGCAGGTGGGGTGTGTGAAGGAATAGCGCTTCTGATGGCGGGGCGGCACGTCGAAGCGTTGGCGCCAAATACAGCATCGCTAGTTCTTGACAAGCAGATGGAACGCACGTTGCTGCGCTTGCAAGCGACTCAATATGTCAACTCGGTAGCGTTCACGTCGCTGAACAACCGACAGTTGTCGCTTGCGCAATTGATCAATGATGTCAACGCAGAGCTTCAAGAAGGCCGACCGGTGACCATCGGCTTGTACACAACGTATGGCGGTCACACAGTTCTCGCAGTGAGGTCCGAACGAGTCTCAGAAGATGTGTGGACCATCACAGTGATTGACCCAAATTGGCCACTACAAGAGCGTCAACTCATCATCAACCTCGGCAAGAATTCCTGGCGTTACTCCTTCTTCTCCGAAGACGAGAACAATGATCCAGATCCATGGTTTGGGTCGGCCAAAGGAATCGATTTTCTGACGATTGCCGACAGATCGCAGTCAGGAGAGCCGTTACTGGTTGCAGGAAACTCGATGACGGTCACAATCACTGCTCGAGGAGATTCGTGGGAACTTAAGACCGAAGATGGTGCGGTATTCAACGCAGCGAGCACTGATTCAAGTCTTGTTACAACCATCATTCGTGGCAGCTTCGGTAAGACCACGACGATTCTTCGTCTTCCGGTTGGGGAGGACTTTGTCGTGAACACCAACACCGGTCGAGCTCGCGAAGAAACCTCGATCTCTTTGACAATGCCGAACAGGTCGGCCAGGTTCAGCATCGCTGGGGACTCCGAACTCAAGGTCAGCAACAATTCGACTCTTGACGTAGCAGTCAGCGGAACAGTGGCTTCGCACGTTTCGACAACGCCTCTCGGGCGAATAATTTTCGATGGAGATCTTCAACGAGTCAGTCTCAGCGAGAATCAGTTGCAGATCCTTCCTGCCTCACGGGACGAGCCAGTCTCTTTTGGGTTCGCCGGTCTCGAATCGAACGACGCGCAACTGTCACTTGGACCGTCTACCGATCAGGATCGTTTGATACTGCGACCAGTTACGACGATCCCGCAGTCAGCTCTGCCAATTGCTGCAATCGGCGTGAGTTCCTTTCTGTCTCCACCCGTGAATGGTCTGACAGACGGGGAGGTTGGTGCCTCCGAGGGAACGACTTCGACTGTGCCGGTGACGACTTCGACTGTGCCGGTGACGACTTCGACTGTGCCGGTG
>PBWL01000009.1 GCA_002727235.1 Acidimicrobiaceae bacterium | reverse complement strand
GTGCCTCGACACCGAACAAGACGCTTATCCGTCGATGACTGAGAACGCAACTGGATATTTCCTTACTGCGGCTGACATGAGTTGGTTCTGGGGGCACTACCTTGCCAACGGCGGCCACGAGAACCCGTATGCAGTGCCCGCACGAGCTGGCTCTCTCAACGATGTCGCTCCCAGCCTCACCATCACTGCAGAGTTTGACCCACTTCGTGATGAAGGGGCTCTCTATGCAGAGCGTCTCGCCGCTGCAGATACCGATGCCGAATACCTTGCGGTGCCTGGCGTGGTTCACGGGTTTATCGCTCGATGGCACACGATGTCCCGGGCAGTTGGCGTCCACGATGTCATTGGCGAATACTGCACTCGCATGTTCCAATGACAACAGAGCTTCGTCGCCAACTCACTCCGACCGATGCCGTTGTCGTTGGCATTGGGTCAATGGTCGGAGCCGGGGTGTTCACAGTGTGGGCCCCCGCAGCGAATGCTGCCGGTACATGGTTGCTGCTGAGCCTCGTCATCGCTGGTGGTGTAGCGCTCTGCAATGCCTCCTCGTCAGCACAACTTGCCGCCCGACATCCAGAAAGTGGCGGAACCTACGTCTACGCACGAGAGCGTCTGTCACCATTTTGGGGCCATGTTGCTGGATGGGGCTTTATTGTCGGTAAGACCGCAAGTTGCGCAGCGATGGGCCTAACTGCTGGCCTCTACATCTGGCCGTCTCAGGCTCGCCTCGTCGCAACAGCAGCGGTGGTGCTCATCGCTGCGATCAATTTGGGTGGTTTAGCGAGAACAGCGTTTGTCACCCGAGCCATTCTTGGTGCCACCGGCCTCACCCTCATCATTGTGGTCACCAGCGGCTGGGTGCAGACGAGGCCACGCCCTGTCGAAGAACTGAGCGCCATCAGCACGAACCCCTATGGAGTTCTGCAAGCCGCCGGGCTCATCTTTTTCGCGTTCGCAGGTTACGCGCGTATCGCAACCTTCGGCGAAGAAGTCATCAACCCCGAGCGAACGATTCCCTGGGCCATTCCGCGAGCACTCGGAGCCGTTCTTCTGATCTATCTCACAGTTGCAGTCGTCGTGCGTTCATCGCTAACGCCCGAGCACATCTCGGCAACCTCCGCCCCGCTGAGCACCATCGTCGAATTCAGTTCGCTCTCTCGCCTTGCTCCTGCCATTTCAGTTGGTGCAGGCCTCGCATGTTTTGGGGTATTACTCAATCTCATTCCAGGGGTCGCCCGAACGATCTTGGCGCTGGGTCGACGCGCTGATCTTCCTGCATGGTTCGCCCAAGTCTCGTCGCAGCGTTCACTCCCCCTGCGTGCTGAACTCAGCGTCGTTGCGGTCGTCGTCGCTCTCGTCAACACCGTTTCCCTCACCTCGGCCCTCTCGCTGTCTGGAGTGGCGGTGCTCACCTACTACGCAATCACGAACGCTTCTGCGCTGCGTCTACAGCCATCAGAACGCCTGTGGACTCAGTGGCGTGCACGCCTCGGTCTTGTTGGATGCAGTGTGCTGGCACTCGCGCTTCCATGGCAAGCAATGGTGTCAGGAGTCATCGTCATCNTCGCTGGGGTCATTGCGCGCTCGTTCGCTGTGCGGTCACAACAGGCCACGTAGTGACAGGTTGACGTCTTTACGGTTCGACGATCGGGAACCCCGAGTAGAACAACTCGAGATGACCGAACGCGAATTCGAACGCAGTGCGATCACCTTCACAACGTGATGCGGCGAGTACGTCATCGACCGTCATCTCGTTAGCAGCAAGCGCAATGAGGCACTCCGCCGGCAGAGTGAGTGCCAGATCTGAACTACCTCTCAACCCCGCAATCGACGACATCGCACGATTCGAAATTTCTATCGTCCAGTCTGCCTCAGTCGGACGGTCGCTGATCGTCAAGTGGATGGTGACATGCCGCCCGCCGACCAGATCAGACGGCAACCGCACGGCAATCGTGTCAAGCAGTTGGCTAACCGTCATTGCATCAAGAAATCCGCGACGCATGGCTTCTCTCCTTGGTGGCGCACCATTTCGCAATTCTTGAGCTCCGGTCAAATACGCGTTCCTGAATGTCGCCGACTCACTTTGGTAGCCAAGCTGNTCAAGAGCATCAGCTTGGAGCGCTCGCCCTGCGGCATGGTCAGGCTCAGCAAAGACGAGGTGGTTGAGCATCTCCACCACCCACCGATAATCGCCCTCNTCAAACGATTTCTGCGCANCNGCNACCATTGCNTCGGCCCCGCCNGCNAGGGCGACATAGCGAGAGCCCACCTCNGTCGGAGGCAGGCGCCAAAGGTTCGCGGGATTTCCGTCGTACCACGACAAATACCTCTGGTACACCGCTTTCACATTGTGAACGAGATGGCCGTAGTACCCGGTGGTATGCCCTTGCGATGAAAACTCTTCAGGGAGTTCAAGTTCTTCAGCAATCTCGAGAGCCGTGTATCCGTGATTCGCAAGCCGCATTGTTTGGTCGTGAATCCAGCGGTACATATCTCGCTGCTTGCGCAGATAGTCAACGATGTCATCGTGACCCCAGCGTGGCCAATGGTGGGAGGCAAAGAACACCTCGGTCTCGTCTCCAAAGAGGCTGATCGCCTCATCAATGTATTTCGACCATGCAAGTGCGTCACGCACCAAAGCACCCCTGATGGGCACGAGGTTATGCATCGTGTGAGTGCAGTTTTCTGCCATACACAGCCAACCAAAATCTGGGAAGAAAAAGTTCATTTCGGCGGGGGCCTCAGCTTCGGGGGTCAACTGAAACACAACCCGAACCCCGTCGATGTCGAGCTCTTCACTGGTGAAGGTGATCTCCTCGGTTGGCGCAATGAGACTCGGAGCCGCAATCGCAAGCCCCTTACCGAGGCCGCAATCGACGTGTCCCGTAGGCCCCGGCGGCAATAGCGGTCCGAATTGATATGCGGCGCGCCTGCCCATCGCAAAGCCGGCAATCACATTTTCTGCGATCGCTTCGTAAAGAAATCCCTCAGGAGCAATGATCCGGCATCGTCCGGCGTCAACTTCTTCCTGGCTGGTGACGCCGAGCACGCCACCGAAGTGGTCGGTGTGAGAATGGGTGTAGATCACTGCGACAACGGGGCGTTCTCCGAGGTGAGTGTTGGCTAATTCGAGTGCCGCTCTCGCTGCGGGTTCAACGGTGAGCGGATCGATCACGATCCATCCGGTCTGCCCTTCGATAAAGGTGATATTCGAGATGTCGTAACCGCGCACCTGCCAGACCCTGTCCGCAACGCTAAACAATCCATGTTCCGCATTGAGTTGGGCTTGGCGCCACAGGCTGGGATGAACCGTGTCAGGTTGCGCACCGTCGACTACGTAGTCGTGGCGGCTTGCATCCCAAGCGACCCCGAGCGGGCCTTCAAGAACACCAGTGGGATGCTGGGCGATGAGACCTTGTCGAGCTCGGTCGATATCACGATCATCCATTCCGAGGTCGCGTGGTGCGTTCGCTTGTTTGGTGTGAACGGTTGCCGGTTTCGGTGTCGTCATGACATCTCCTCAAGTGAGGCGCGTAGATGCGCCTTCTGGACTTTTCCGAGAGCGTTGCGAGGCAAACTCTCGACGATATGCACCTGTCGTGGGCGCTTATGAACAGACAGTTGACCGGCAACATGTGCAATCACCTCGTCTGGGTGCACTGACGCACCCGCAACCGGCACAACCACGGCTTCGATTCGCTGGCCGAGGTCATCGTCGGCGACGCCCACAACTGCGACCTCTGCCACTCCAGTGAGCTCAGCAACGGAGGCTTCAACCTCACCAGCACCAACTTTGTAGCCGCCAGATTTGATGATATCGACCGACGTTCGGCCAACGATTCGATGCATCCCATCAGCACCAATTACGGCAGAGTCCCCAGTCACAAACCACCCATCGGTCGTGGTTGACTCGGCGGTTGCATCGGGGCGATTGAGATAGCCAGCGCCAACGGTTGCACCCCGCACCTCAAGCGTTCCGATCGATTGCCCGTCATGGGTGAGGAGTTCACCATCGTCACCCCGGAGTCTTGTTTCCACACCGTTGAGTGGTAGTCCCACATGGCCCGGGCGGCGATCGCCGTCGATTCGGGTTGAGATAGTGATCATTGTCTCGGTCATTCCGTAACGTTCGAGCGGGGTCACTCCGGTGAGCTGTTGGAGTTGTTCGAAGACTGCGACTGGCAATGCCGCACTTCCCGAAACGATCGCTCGCGCTCCACTCAAGGTTTGGGCTGACGATGTGTCAGAGACCATACGCGTCCAGACGGTGGGAACACCGAAGAACATCGTTGCTCCGTCCGCCATCTTGGCGGCGTAGGCCTCGGGAGCGGGGCGAACGGTATGCGTCACCCGGTTGCCGCGCCTCAATGACCCGAGCATTCCAAGTACCAGTCCGTGAACGTGAAACAGCGGGAGCCCGTGAACGAGGTGGTCATCCTCGGTCCACTGCCAGGCGTCTGCCAATCCGTCGAGGCACGCCGCAATCGGACTTGTCGGCATGAGTACACCTTTCGGCGCGCCTGTCGTTCCCGAGGTGTACATGATGAGAGCAGCATCATTGAGATCGCCGCTCTCGCCACCTGATAGCGAGCTGCTATCACCACCAAGAGGGATGACGGGAAGAGATGTCTCATCCCATACGTGATCACCGAGGATCGCGACCGCACCTGAGTCACCCAGAATGTGGTCTCGCTCTGCAGGGCCTGAATCAGAGGCAACTGGCACGATCGCAACCCCTGCTCGAAGCGCAGAGACGATGCCAATCACCGTCGACATCGACGGGGTCGCACACACCGCGATTGCGCGGGCCCCACGGATACGGGCTGCCGTCGCATCGGCCGTAGAAAGTAATGCCTCGGCCGACATGCGGTCGTCGCCAACGACCACCATTTCACCATCGCCGGTGTTTCCAGCGCGCCGGACAAGGCCCTCGAGCAATTCCATTCGGACATTCTGACACCGCTTATCCCAACAGTAGAAGCCACCAAACTCCAAATCACAGAGTCACGAAGCAGCAGGCCGCCGATTCACGCCTTCGAGCCTGAGCGAAGTTACTCCTGATATTCGTGTTCTGCCGACGGGTACTCGCCGGAGGACACATCGGCGCAGAACTGCTCGGCTGCCTCTCGAAGCACACCGGCAAGGTTTGCGTACTGCTTGACAAACCTCGGAATGCGACCGGTCGTCAACCCAGCCCAATCGGTCCACACCAGCAGCTGACCGTCGCAATGCGGTCCAGCTCCAACACTGATTGTCGGAATTGAGACCGCCTCTGTCACCCGCTGCGCAACAGCGGATGGCACCATCTCAAGGACCACTGCGAATGCGCCCGCAGCTTCGACAGCCCGTGCGTCGGCAAGCAGCTGCTCGGCCCCCTCGCCACGGCCTTGAATGAGGTGACCGCCAAGGCCGTGTTCACTTTGAGGGGTGAATCCAATGTGGCCCATCACAGGGATTCCCGCAGTCACAATTTTGCTGATCTGTTCGGCCGATCGCTCGCCGCCCTCTAGCTTCACCGCATGGGCTTCAGTTTCTTTCATGAAGCGAATCGCCGTGCGCAGAGCCTCATCAGGCCCAAGTTCGTATGAGCCGAACGGCAAGTCAGCAATGACCAGTGCCCGCTTCGCTGCCCGCGCAACTGCTCTGGTCAGTGGAATGAGCGCATCCACAGTCACCGGAAGGGTCGTGTCATATCCGAACACGGTGTTACCCGCAGAGTCGCCAACGAGAAGAAAATCGATTCCTGATTCGTCAAAAATCTGAGCCGTGAGCACGTCATAGCTCGTGAGGCCAGTAATTCGAATTCCTTGCTCTTTCGCCCGCGCAAAGTGACGAATCCGAACACGCTTCGGCGCGTCGGGATTCTCGGCGCCGCCGTAGGGGCGCCCGACTTCATCTTGGGAGTCGCTCTCAGGCACAACCCCACGCTATCCCTACAACAGGGTTGAGTTACGAGGCGAGAAGTACCGACATTGTGGTGATGACGCCCACAGACCTCGGGTGCTGGTTACGGCGCGATCGCTGTCTTCGGTCTCTTCATCGGGCTGATGGCTCGTGACCAGCAGGTCCAGCGTTCACATAGCGTCATCACTGAAGGTGACGGTGAGCGAAGCACGCTTCCCATGACAAAGACGCTCGAGGCGCGCTAGCCAGGACCATTCCACTGGCGTCCTCAGCAACCACCTCACGTTTGAGGTGTCTTAAGCGTGACCGGTAACTGCGTTTGCGGGATCATTCACGTCAAGCGGGCCATCAGGTGTTGCTGAACGCTGACTTCCACTCAAGATAAATGCGGTCACCGCAAGGGCGACCATGGTGATCGCGCACACGGCGTATGCCGGGAACCGGCCGTAGCTCTCATAAAGAAACCCTGCCACAACTGCGATCGCACCGGCCGAGAGAGTCTGAACTCCCCCCAGCAAGCCCTGCCCGCCGGCGTGACGATCTTCGGGTGTCACCATTCCGACGGCAACAGCAGAACTCGACACCGTCAATGAATCGGTAACGCCGTGAAGAACCCCGACTCCCAACATCACAAGCGCAGATGGAAGCAGCCCATACATGAGCATGTAAATGGCACCGATGATCAAGCCCACTGGACCAACACGAAACGGTCCAATCCTCTGCGCCAAACGGCCGCCCCGCTCTGCCAAGAAGATCATCGGGAGCACAAACAAGGTGATTCCTACATTCGCAATCCATTCAGAGGCCTCAAGATCGTCAAGCATGACGACCCACAACGCATCAAAAGTGCCGATCATCACAAAGACTGCAACACCCATACACACGGCGGCGGCATAAGGCTTAATCTTCAGCAGATCAAAGGCCAGCTTGCTTGACTCAGCGTCGGCGCGCTCTTCAACATTGATGCGCACGATGATGAAGACGCTCAACAGCGATGCTGTAGCGATCATCAAAAACGGGGCCGGGAGCCCTAACGGTCCGACCACCAGTGCCGACAGCAGAGGGCCAACCGCGAAACCTGCCACATCTGCGGCAAGAAGAAGACCGAGGTTGTCGCCGAGGCGATCAGCATCGCCAAGGATGACAATCCGACGGATCGCAGGAAATGCAACACCGAGACCAATTCCCATAACAAAGCGGCCAATGAGTAGGACGACAGTGGTTTGCCCGAACGCAAGCATGACCAGGCCGACGAAATTCAGCAGAAGCCCGACGACGACGATTGATTTGGCGTGTCCCCGATCTGCAAGGGGCGCGAGGAAGATCTGCGCGAGAAACGACGACAGAAACCCGATTCCGACGATCATGCCGAGTCGACTCTCCGAAATGCCGAACCGGTCTCGATAATCATCGAGCACGGTGAACATGACGCCATAGCCGGAGGCCATCACCGCCATTATCACGCCGAGGCTCATCACCGTACGACGAGTCATGGGCGGAGCAAGCGGATCGGCGAGTGCCACGAGATGAGGCTAACTGGCTCGTACCCGAACGGAGAGGCATGTCACACAGCCTTCGAGGCGCTCGAATTCCGAGATGTCGACNCATACGGTCGTAAGGCCGCGCGCTTGCAACATCTCCGCTGTGCGAGGCGCCGAGGTCGACATGAGCACCGTGTCATNGGCTANNNGAACGACATGTCCNCCATGTTCNTCCGGAACCTCAAAAAAGNNGGGGAACAGCGTCTGGTCATCAATCANCGGCGGATAGCCGATNACTGTTCCATCAGGTAACGCAGTCACCGCCGACTTNAGGTGAAGGACCTTTGTCACCGGAATTGGACGCACTTCCCACCCCCGTGGCCCAATGACCGATGCAAGCGCCTCAACACCTGCNGCANTAGTTCGCCCACCCATTCCGACATAGGCGGTCGACCCGATCTTTAGCACGTCTCCGCCATCGAGATCACCGGNTGNCAGCTCTTCTACCGCAAGACCTGCGTTANCGAACACGTCAGCGAGCCCAGNGGTTTCCCCCCGACGTTCGGGGGCNCCCGGGCGAGTAATGACTGCGAGTTCCCCAAANATCACCGCAGTATCTTCGATNAATACNCCGTCGGGGTGCTCGTCGACAGCAGGAACCTCGACAAGGCTCCATCCGCAACGTNCGANAGCATCGCAGTAGTTGCGCCATTGCTCAAAAGCGCGNTNAACGTCAATTTCGGTGCGTTCGATATGCGTGACCAANCCGTCACCAAGGTGTGGGCTCGGTTTCCGCACGTACGCAATGNTTCTCACGTGNACAGTTTGTCAGGGCAATCATCNCATCGGACGCCTCAACTCGNGATNCGACGNNGNCTAGTGTTCAGTCGTGGCGAACTTTGTGCGGTCNAACCTCATCGTCGCCTCCGGAACCGCATGCTCANGGGCAACAGGGCTTCTTCGTGTCATCGTGCTCGCATATGTTGTCGGCCAGAATGCGCTTTCTGATGCCTACAAATTGTCGAATGAAACGCCNAACATNNTGTACGACCTCNTTATCGGTGGAGTGCTCTCTGCNACCCTNGTCCCGGTGTTCACCTCGCTCATCGTTCAGGAGCGGCGCTCCGACGATGACGAGCGCGGATTTCATGCTGTCGTTAGCGCTGCCATTCTGGCGTCAACTGTGCTTGCAGTTCTTGCGGTGGCGCTCGCCCCGCTGATCTTCCGGTTGTACTCCCTCACCACCGCCGACACGGTTGATGCAGACACCTTTCGATCGGTCGGAACAATGCTTACCCGGCTCTTCGTCATCCAAGTGCTGTTCTATGGCATCACCGGGGTGATGACCGCAATTCTCCATTCGTTACGTCGATTTCTTGCGGCTGCATGGGCTCCTGTCGCATCAAACGTCATCATCATCGCCACCCTGCTCACGCTTCCTGGTGCCGGCTCAACAACGTGGCGCCTCTCAGATGTCACCACNGATACGCGCTTTTTCCTTACTCTCGGCTTGGGAGCAACNGGNGGGATTGCGCTCATGGCGCTCATCACCACCGTCGCNGTGTTCCGCACCAAGGTCGGGCTGAAATGGCACNTCGATCTTCGACACCCATCTGTTGCCCGCGTNGCAAAGATGAGCGGATGGACACTCGGATTCGTTCTNGCGAATCAAGTNGCGNTGGTTGTCATACGTAACCTTGCTAACCCGGGCTCGTCGCTCGCATCCGCCTATTTCGACGCATTCATGTTCTTTGTTCTTCCCCATGGCCTGCTCGCCGTCTCTATCGCAACAACCTTGCAACCCGAACTCGCAAGAGCGGTCGCACAGCAACAAGGCGAACGCTTCTCACGATTACTCACCGGTGGCATCAGAGCGATCGTCGCTCTTACCGCTCCCGCATCAGCNGCGTTNCTCGTCGTCGGACCACTTGCGATTACAAGCCTCATGCANCGGGGNCAATTTGATGCGACCTCAGCACAAAACACCAGNGATGCACTTTCTGGGCTTGCGATCGGCCTCATCGGCTTCTCGACNTATCTGTTCATCCTCCGTGGGTTCTACGCTCANGGCGATACCCGNACGCCNTTCTTCCTCAACGTCGGAGAGAACGGCCTCAACGTTGTACTCGCAGTGATTCTCGTGGGTCCGTTCGGCGTCTTCGGNCTCGGCCTGTCGCTTGGCATTGCCTATCTCGTTGCAGCNGCCGTCAGCNTGATCATTCTCCGCCAGCGACACGCGCNTNCTCTTCACGCCATTGNAGTTACCCGCGACATCGCCGTGCTCTCNNTGTCGGCAGGCATCGGCGGCTGCTCTACCTGGCTCCTGATGTCCGCACTNAGNGCGTCTTCNTGGCGAGGAATCGGAGGCATCTTCGGCGCAATTGCACTATCAGCCGTGCTCTTTGCGGTCTNCATNGCCTGCACAAAAGTATTCAAGGTCGACTGGAAGAGCCTGAAAGCTTTCGCAGAGTAGCTCACCGTGGAAGCACGACGAGATCATCGCGATGGACAACCTCATGATGCATGCCTTGAGGAAGCGCAGAAGTCTGCAGTCCCATCACATCACGTAGCTCGGCAGCCGATAGGCCGGTCATCCCTCGGGCAAAGACAACGCCGCTTGCATCAACAATCTCGACCGTGGCTCCAGAAATAAATGCTCCATCAACTTCGGTGACGCCCGCCGGGAGGAGGCTCGTGTTTTTCGTGGTGAGAGCTGCCTGGGCCCCGTCGTCGACGGTGACGCGGCCGGCGGTTTCCGCAGCGAACGCGATCCACAGTTTTCGTGCGGTCAGTGTTCGTTGATGCGCCTCAAATGTNGTGCCGGCGGTTTCGCCNGCAACAATCGCTNCAACAACACCNTCATGCTCAGCATTTGCGATCACTGTCCTCACCCCAGACCACGACGCAATTCGGGCAGCAACAAGTTTCGATGCCATGCCGCCAGACCCAACGTCACTTTTTGAGGTCGATGCCTGAATCGANAGCAGCGGGTCGTCAGCCGACACGCGATCAACCAACTTTGCGTCGCCGCTCNATCGGGGATCAGCGGTGTATAANCCGTCAAGATCNGTCAGNAGCACGAGCAGGTCGGCNCTCACACTGTGCGCAAGCANTGCTGCGATTCGATCATTATCGCCGTACCGAAGTTCGCTACTTGCAATCGCATCATTCTCATTNACNACCGGCACACATTTCAGTGACAGCAGCCGCTCTAACGTCTGTCGAGCGTGGAGATATTGGCTTCTGTGTACAAAATCGAGCGGATCGAGCAGNACCTGTGCACCTACGAGGCCATGCGAAGCCAACTCGTCGTCATAGNCCCCCATCAACCGGCTCTGCCCGACGGCTGAAACCGCTTGAAGTGTCTCAACNTCGGTGGGCCGNTCACTCAGTCCGACCGCGCGGACGCCGGCCGCTACCGCTCCAGATGACACCACGATNGGCTGATGGCCNAGTGATGNGAGTGAGGCAACATCACGGCAAAGACGCGAAATTGCCTCATGATCAATTCCCCCATCCNCGNGTGTCAGCGACGAGGAGCCGATTTTGACGACAACTTTCATACCCACACAACTACCGGTTCAAATNGANCAAACGGGCTNACACATCAGCCTGATATTNAAAGCTGAACTCGCCGATCCACACGATGTCACCATCAGCAACGCCTGCTCGGGCCAACATTTTCGAAATCCCCAGCCGCTCAAGACGAGAATCAATCCAGTCAAGAGCTTCGGGCGTTGTCACGTCATTGAGCGCAACAACACGCTCAACTTCCCGTCCCACCAACCTGAATTCGTTGTCATCGACCCTCTCCACTACCGCCCCAGTGACCTCGGGGCGCATCACGACGACCCCCTCCTGATGTGGTTCGACCGAGCGAGATTCGTAAACAACTGATGCCATTTGTCCAACGAGTTCGCGCACTCCCGACTGGGTGATTGATGAAATCACTAAACGGTCGCCAAAGTTCTCCACATTTTCGGTCGAGGCCATATCAGCTTTCGTTCCAACCACGATGCGCGGGCGTTCCAGAAGGTCGGGGCGGTACTGACCGAGCTCGTTGAGCAACGTTTCTTCTTGTTGCTGAGCNCTCATCTCATCCANCGGCGCTAGATCGATCAGCAGGCACAACACCCGNGCTCGTTCGANATGNCGAAGAAANCGATGGCCCAATCCCCTTCCTNCGCTNGCNCCTTCGATGAGNCCCGGGATATCTGCCACGACAAAGTTGGTGTCGTCGTCAAGAGCAACNACACCNAGATTTGGTTCGAGAGTGGTGAANGGGTAGTTNGCAATCTTCGGCTTNGCAGCGGANATCACGCTNATCAATGTGCTTTTGCCGGCATTTGGAAACCCGACGAGCGCAACGTCGGCCATGAGTTGAAGTTCAAGCTTCAACCAGCGTTCATCGCCGTGTTCGCCCTGCTCGGCAAACGTCGGGGCGCGACGCTTATTTGAGAGAAACCGTGCATTTCCGCGTCCGCCTCGGCCGCCAGCTGCACCAAGCCAGCGGTCACCATGTCGAAACAGTTCTGCGAGCACTTCATTCGTGTAGAGGTCTTTCACGACGGTGCCTTCAGGAACCTTTACTTCGAGGGTGGTGCCGCGCTTTCCGTGCAGATCTTTGCCTTTTCCGTGCACACCGTTTGTCGCTCGCCGGTGTGGATGATCGCGAAATGGCAGTAGCGATGCCACGTTGTGGTCGGCCACGAGCCACACATCTCCACCGTTTCCGCCATCACCACCGTTGGGGCCTCCATCAACGACNGGGCCCTCACGTCTAAACGANACGCACCCTGCNCCNCCGTCACCCCCTCGAATATTGAGTTGGCACTCATCNACAAACTGTGACACAACAAGCACGCTAGCGACACCCCTGCCCTATCGTGAGGACATGGCTGTCGACGGCAGATTTCCCTCCGAGGGTGAACTTGGTGAACGTGCACAAAAGTGGGCTTCGACAATGCGCGGTCACCACCATGATGGAGTCGCTTTCGCCCACGAAGACTCATGGGCCGGGCCGGGTGATCCAGCAGTCGTTTCCCGCCAAGAGCGCGAAGAACGACAAGACCGCTCGCTCGCACGTCTCGCAACCCGCCCACAAGGCGCAGGTTCACGAATGGTCGAAGAATCGCCTGATCCCTTTCGTACGTGCTTCCAACGTGACCGTGACCGCATCCTGCATGCGTCAGCATTTCGTCGTCTTGCTGGCAAAACCCAAGTCTTCGTCTTTCCTGATGATCATCAACGTACGCGCCTCACCCACGCGCTCGAAGTAGCCCAGATTGCTCGTTCGATAGCGGGGCCGCTTGGCCTCAACGTCGACCTCGCTGAGGCGATTGCGATTGGTCACGACTGCGGGCACGGCCCCGGAGGCCATGCGAGCGAGGACGCGTTCAGCCCATATCTCAACGATGGATACGACCACGCGGTGTGGGGAGCAGATGTCACCCTCGTACCACTCAACCTCTGTGCCGAAACTCTTGACGGCATCCGCAACCACTCATGGAGCCGGCCAGCACCCGCCACTCCCGAAGGTGAGGTTGTGTCGTGGGCTGACCGTATTGCCTACGTATGCCACGACTTCGAAGATGCGGTCGCCGCAGGCATCGTCNCTCCCTCGATGCTTCCCGACATCGTCTCTTCTCGGTGTGGCACCGCAAGAAGCCAACAGCTCGGCACCTTTGTGAGAGCCATGCTGAGCGCNACCGAGCAATCGGGGCGCATCGGAATGACNGNTGANATCGCCGAAGCGCTCTCNGAGTTCCGAAGGTTNAACTACGACAACATCTATCTNCGACCAGCNTCAACTCGTCAGGCTCAAAGCGTTATCTCGATGCTGCAGGCGCTGGTTGAGCATTTCACTGCTCANANTCATCTCATTCCAGNCGAGGTGCTTCTCAATTCCGGGCCGACTGNCAACGACGATGAATCACTCTTTGCGGCNGTGAGTTGGGTCAGTGGNATGACCGATNGCTATGCGTGTGNGCAAGCGANTGAACTTCTTGGTTGGCAANAAGATCAGTTGCCNGCCGGCATTGACGTGNAGCAAAGGTTACGAGACNGGNTTGACGTCAACGACCTTGCGGCCCTTGCGCTCGCCAAACTTCACTGAGCCNTCAACGAGTGAGAACAACGTATCGTCACCACCNATGCCCACATTTTTGCCGGGGTGCACGCGGGTGCCACGCTGACGAATAATGATCGTTCCTGCAGTGATCTTGGTGCCATCGAACACCTTGACGCCGAGACGCTGGGCATTTGAGTCACGTCCGTTGCGAGTTGAGCCGCCACCTTTTGTCTTTGACATGTCCTAACCTCCGCTCAATCTCACGCAGTGATCGAGGTGATCTCGACGACGCTGTAGTTCTGGCGATGCCCATAGCGACGACGCTGATTCGTCCGGCGCTTATAGGTAAAGCCGTTTACCTTCGGCCCCTTCATCGTGCCGAGAATACGACCCTTTACCGCCGCCTTCTCGAGAGAGGACCCTGCGAGCACACGGTCTCCATCGACAACGAGAACCGGGACAAATGACACCTCAGAGCCTTCGTCGCCATCGATCAATTCGATGGTGACCTGCTGACCTTCAGCGACCTTTTCTTGCTTACCGCCCGTGGCGATTACTGCGTACATAGCCTCACGGATGCTAACGGGTGCAGACATCAGTACCAACTGCCATTTCCATCAGTCGAGTAAGGAGTGATCAACAACCACTCCCCGCCCAGTGCAATTGGGACACTGTTCAGAAAATTCGGTCAGCAATCCTTCGCCGATGCGCTTGCGCGTCATCTCGACAAGGCCCAAGTCAGAGATATCGAAGACCTGGGTTCGTGTCTTATCTCGAGCCAACGCGTCGCGGAACGTTTCAATCACTTTTGCGCGGTTCGCCTTTACTTCCATGTCAATGAAGTCAATGACGATAATGCCGCCGATATCTCTCAACCGAAGCTGCTTGGCGATTTCCTCGGCAGCCTCAAGATTGTTGCTAAACACGGTTTCTTCGAGGTTGGACGTTCCTACGTTCTTGCCGGTGTTCACGTCGATCACCGACAGCGCTTCGGTGTGCTCGATGATGAGCGAACCACCAGATGGCAACCAGACCTTGCGATCGAGCGCCTTATGTACTTGTTCGTGTACGTGGTGACGCTCGAACAGCGCTAACCCCTCAGCTTCGGCGTCGTAGTACTCAACACGGTCGGCGAGCTCAGGGTTAAATGCCGCCACATACTCACGAACCTCTTCGTACAAACGGTGATCATCGATGACCACTCCGCGATAGTCAGAGTTGAACTCCTCACGGATCACACGCACTGCGAGTTCAGGTTCGCGGTGCAGCAATGTTGGCTTTTTCAGTCCCTTTGCTTGAGCCTCAATGCGATCCCATTGCTCTAACAGCATCCGCATATCAGCAGTGAGTTCTGCCTCTGTCGCGTGTTCTGCAGCCGTACGCACGATGAGACCGTGGCCCTCTGGCTTCACCTTGTCGAGAATGCTTCGCAAACGGCGGCGAACCTGGTCAGGTAGGCGCTTTGAAATACCGTACGTCGTTGAATTTGGAATCAGCACAACAAATCGCCCGGGNAGCGAAACTTCCTGGGTGAGGCGAGCGCCTTTCGCTCCAATCGGGTTCTTTGTGACCTGACAGAGAATTGTCTGTCGATTCTTCAAAATCTGCTCGATACGAGGGTCGTTTCCATCACTCTCGATATCTTCAGAGTCGTATTGAACGTCACCCCGATAGAGCACCGCATTCTTTGGCGTTGCGATATCGACAAATGCTGCTTCCATGCCCGGCAGCACATTTTGTACTCGTCCGAGGTAGATGTTGCCGTGAATCTGGCTGACATCGTCAGCCGGCCGACTCACGTAGTGCTCAATGAGGTTCCGGCCCTCGAGAACTGCAACCTGGGTAATACCCTCACGCACCTGAACGCACATGAAATAACGCCCAATCGGCTTCCCATTGCGTTCACGGCCGCGCCGTTGATCTCGCGCTTCAGCCGAGAGCTGACCGCTGCGCCGGCGACGGCGCGACGACGAACGCCCCTTAGATGAGGAACCTGACGACGCACCCTTTCCACTCGCCGACTCGGAGTCCTGTTTCTTTTGCTGTTGCTCTTTTTGTCCACCGCTCTTGCGGCGTCGCTTTTGGCCACTCCGGTTAGACGACGGTGAACTCTCTGCCTCTTCAGAGGGGCCGTTTGCCGGGCCGGGTGGTGGCACGTTTGGAACCGGCATCGTGTCGCCAATTTGCGGCTTCTTCACCAATGCTTCTTCGCGTGCCTCAGGAGAACCCAACCGGCCCTCTCGCATTGGTTCTGGCAATTCCTCAGGATTTCTTGTCGCCGATGACGACCCATCAGCAGCAGACTTGGCGCGGCCTTGGCCACCACGCGAGCCCCGTCGCCGAGGCTGATTTGATGATGTGGATGAAGGCGCGTTTGTAGCGTTAGAACTGCGATCGTTTGTCGAAGAGGACTGCTCGGAGGTATCCGAATGATCTTCGGACCCACCGCGAGGGGGTGACTGTTCCATGAGGAAATTCCTTACGAGAGTTCGCGCAATCGATGCGCACAGATGAGCAGAAACCGGCTTCGTGAAACTCGCCCACGTTCTGCAAACGAATAGTTGCAATGGCCACAGAGAACACCGTCAAGACAACCGGGGTGAAAAGAGTGGACATAACTCCATTAGTTTACCTGACCACATGTTGGGAAACCTGAATAGCGGATCAGCGCATCCGCCGCATATAAACACTCTGCACAAGCCCAAACATTGCGCAGTACACGATCAAACTCGAGCCGCCATAAGAAATAAATGGCATAGGCAAACCGGTCACGGGCGAGATTCCGAGGGTCATACCGATGTTCTGGAACATCTGCCACAGCACCATCGTGAATACGCCGGCACAGATGTATGTACCTAACGCGTCTTTAGAGAGGCTTGCAACCCGCCAAATTCGCGCTAGGACGACAATAAACAACGAGATGAGAATCAGACATCCAACCAAGCCAAATTGTTCAGCAACAGCCGCAAACGGAAAATCGGCCCACATCACCGGGATGTCGCGGCCATTCGTCAGAGGCCCTTCGAGCCACCCCTTACCCCAGAGACCCCCAGTGCCGACNGCGCGGATAGCGTTNCGCACCTGATACACAGCATCCTGGAGCCCCGGATCGGTGGTCTCTTGGTCAAGAAACACTTTGAGTCGTTGCACCTGATATTCGTTAACGAGACGGGCAATGAACGCTGCGAGCACCGTCATCACCGCAAGCACAGAGACCGCAACGATGTATTTCGGCCGTGCACCTGCGATCAGCAGTGTTCCCATCGCAAGCGCGACGAGCACCGATGCTGAGCCCAAGTCAGGCTGAATGATCACCAGGACCGCCGGAAACCCGACAAGAATGAGGCCTCCGACAAACCGCGGGTAACTCACTTCGTCGGTGCGTTCTTCGGCGAGAAACGCAGCAAGCAGCAGCATGGTGGAAAACTTGGCAAGTTCTGCAGGCTGAAGNTTGAACGGGCCGAAGTCAAAAGAGATCCGATCNGCTCCTTGTGCGAGGCCGACCAGAAGCAGCAGNACCAGCATTGCNATCGTNGCGNTATANATCGATACCGCACGATCCTTCAACGTCTCGTAATCAATTGACATCACAACAACCATTGCGACGAGTCCGATAATTCCGAACACCACCTGCCGGGTCGCAAAGGCGAAAGGCTCTCCTTCGATTCGGGTTCGTGAGGCTGAATACACAACAAAACACCCGATCACCATCAGAAGAAACTGGGTGATGAGAAGTACCCAGTCCACATTTCTGCTCGGGTCGCCCGGCGACCGCCTGATATTGCCGAGACCACTGCTCGGGCGGCGTGAGATCAGTGTTCTCGCCATCTCACACCTACTCGATCAACCCGACTGTTGCTCCTCCGCGGCGGTTAAAACAACTCACCTCGTCAAGGCGCTGAGGCCCGGCTGCAACGGTAGATGACTCGTCGAGCGGCTCTGAAACACGAACCGGAGCGCTTCGGATCGACCCTGACAGCATCATGAACGCACATTTCACCACGGGCGCAGCAGCTTGAGATCCGTAACCTGCCTTCTCCAAGTACGCAGTGANCACATACGGNTCGTTGTCGTCGAGCGAAAACGCAGTGAATGCAGAGGAGTCATTCCACGGGTAGTTTCCTTTGCCCTGTGCNGTTCCTGTCTTGCCAGCAACCGGGATTGCGTCATCGGGGTAATCNAAGAAGAGTTTTTCTCCGGTCGTCGAGTGATAAGGNATGTCGGTGCCCAGTGTTCCCGCACCTGTCGTCACCACGCGCGTGAGGCCTGTGATGATCGGGGTAAGTAAATCATCGTCAATTTCGAGATTGCGCTGAATGACGGGGGCCTGACTCGACTGGTGCACAGTCCCACCGTAGATGTTTGCGTATCCGGGTCGGCCGTCCGGTGTGCCCGGCTCAAACACTGTCGAAATGACAGTGGGCTGGATGACAAGACCACCGTTCGCCAGGACGCTGTACCCCTGGTTCAACTGAAGCGGAGTCGCCGACAGCAGACCCTGGCCAATCGACATCTGAATGCTATCTCCCACATAAAACCCTCGTCCCTCGTCTTCGCTGATCACTCCTAGTTCGGCGTAGAGGCGTTTGAGTTCTTGGTCGGGAACGGTGCCGTCATACTCAAAAGGCAGTTCGATTCCCGTGTCTGCACCAAAGCCGAATGCCTCAACTTCCTCTTGGAAGACCGGCTCTCCCTCGTTTTGAACCAGAAGATCTTCACCAAGTTTGTAAAAGAACGCGTCCGACGAGACCGCAAGCGCAGCCTCAACGTCAACCTCGCCGTAGACACACGGCGCCCCAGTGCCACACAACGCATTCTTGAAAGTGCAGCGGATCAGCCCACGCGCACACCGGTCTTGGTTGACGCTATAGATGTCGTAGTAACCCGTATCAACGTAGGTGTCTTCGGGGGTGATAAGACCGGTGTTCAACGCTGCGTACGCAGTGAACGGTTTGAAGGTCGATCCAAGGTTGTATCGACCCTGCACCGCTCGGTTGACAAGAATCGACTCGTCAGGGTCAATCGGTGAGCCGTCTGGTTTCGTCGATGGGAAAATCTCTCTGAACTTTGTCCCGGTTAGGTCAGCCTCAAACCAACGATTATCGAAGGTCGGGTAGCTCGCCATTGCCATCACCTCGCCGGTGTCATATCGCCGAATAATTGCGGAACCTGCCGGAGATTTGAACGGGACCTGCTCTGGTAGCGCAGGGTCAAGGAGGTCGTAGGTGCCGTCTGGCTGACGAACTAACGGGTTTGGCGCGTATTGATAACGCCGAGACACGATTGCCGTTTCAAGTGCCTGTTCGACGTAGACCTGCGCATCGAGATCGATAGTCAACTGAACGTCATAACCGTTGATCGGTGGCACCTCCTCAACGATGTTGACGGGGCGATTCGTCGCATCGACCTCAAGTACCTGATATCCCCATTGCCCGTGTAGGAGGTCTTCGAGGGAGCGTTCAACTCCAAACTGGCCGACGCGCTCGTTTCGCAAATACCCACGGACGAGGTAATCGTCGAGTTGCTCAGCGGTTATCGCTCCCATGTAGCCAACGACGTGGGCGGCGTGAGGCGCGTACGGATACACCCGCTTCCATTCGTTCAAAATCTCGACTCCGGGCATCTGCTCGACGCGTTCGAGTATTGCGATCGCAGTCGGCTCGTCGATGTCTTCCACGAGAGGCAACGGCAGGAACGGCGAATAGAAACCCGACAGGTAACGGTCTTCCATCTCGCTGACATCGGTCTCGACCCATTCTGCGATCTTGGTGAAAAGTGCTGTTCGATCGCTTGAGCGTTGCAGGTATTTCCAATCGACTGCGAGGGTCAAAATCCGCTCGTTATCGGCAAGAATTCGGCCGTCTGCATCAAAGATCCGACCACGCTCCGGTGCAAGCTGAATGACCCGAGTTTTGGATCGGTCGACTCGTGCTTGAAGTTCATCTGCACGCACCGTCTGAAGGAACCAGAGCCTGACCCCAAGCAAACCAACAAGAATGAAAGCGACCGAGGCAAGAACTCCGAGACGCACAGAACGTCGGTCAACTGCCATGCGGTAAGTCTCGCGTCTTTCTCTGCGCGTTAGGTGTCAGCATCGGCAACTCGCACTTCGGCCGGACGGATGGCCAACGCCCATCGCGCAACCGGGATCAACACCGGAGAGAACATCGCAGCGGAGAGTGCGACTACTGGAAGCACGATTGCGATGCGCGCCTCGAACACACCGGTCTCGCCGGTCAGCACTCTGATAATCGGAACGAAGACCTCGCCGACGGCAGCTCCAATGGCAGCGAGAGCTGCAAGCATCCACCAGGTTGGCTCAAGCCGGTATCGCCGACCCCAGCCAGCTGCGTAGCCTCCAAAGGTCATCGACATCGCAGTCGACCCCATCGGCAAACCTGACGCAAGGTCGTACATCAGACCTAGAACAAATCCTGCTTTCGCTCCCTCACCCGGGCCACTTGCCGCCCCCGCAGCAACCGCAAATGCGAGAACGATTTGAATGACAACGCCGAATACACGAATCTCTGTTGCGATCGTCATCTGAAACGACAACACGATGAAGCCAACCAAGACAGTTCGAGTGACCCATACCCGAGCCGGCACATCGTTCACTGTCCGACCTCACTCGCAGGCTGGTACAAGACCACCCGCACAAACTGCAGGCGATCAAGATCGGCAGTCGGCTCAATTTCGAGTTCTTGGCCTGCAGTGCCTGCCCTTGTGATGACGTTCACTACCCGACCGAGCGGGATGTTGGGAGGCGCAAGAGAGGTACTTCCGCCGGCAGTGAACACGGTGTCACCGACCTCGATCTGTCCGAAAGCCGTAGCGGGAGCGATAAACGAGACTCTCGGCAGGCGATCGCTTCCCTGCCCGCGAAGCACACCGGTCTCACGGATGATCTCCACCACGGACGTCGTTGTTTCCGCAATGCTCTCGGTGGCTTCTTCATCACTGACTTCGATTGCGGCGANAGCCGNGCCATCGGANTCAGCNANCGGNNTCACAGTCGTTGATGTCGCAGCGNCCGGAACNTCCTCTTTTNGCGCCAAAATCTTNACTGGGACCGCNTATGAAGGGTCGGTCACCAGCATGATGATGCTCGACTGGGGCGCNACGCTCGTCACCTTNCCAACAAGACCTGCCTCNTTGATCGCCGCCATTCCGACGCGAATTCCGTGAAGGGCTCCGCGGTCGATTTCAACCTGCTGGTCGAAGTTGCTCGGCGACTGGCCGACGAGGCGACCAGTGACCGAGCCATACGATGCGAGGCTCTCAAGGCCGGCGAGTGCTAACAGATCTTGGTTCTCAATAATTGCGTTCTGGGCGGAGATCTCCGCTGAACGTTGAGCGTCGATTTCGGCCCGCAACTGACGATTCTCTTCCTCGAGGTCGTCAAACTCCTGAAATGAGCGCCATAGCCTGACAGCTGGAGCCGACACCACTTCCCCCGCCCGATTNATNGGCCGGTAGACAACGCCGAAGCCTGAGCGGACTCCNTCNAGCACCTGATTCCCTCGAAGGTCCAAGGTAAGCANAAAAAGTGAGGTCAACGCNAGGGCAATNACTACCCGTCGACGTCCAGGAGAGTATGTCGCCACGATCGGGCCCTCCTCAGAGGTCACCGCCGAGAGACATCAGGCCNCGGAGCTCATTGATGTTCTCCAANGCACGCCCAGATCCAACCACCACACTGTAGAGCGGCTCATCGNTGATGTTGACCGGCATCCCAGTTTCATGTGACAGGCGATCAGGAAGTCCGCTCAACAGTGCTCCCCCGCCGGTCAACGTGATGCCGTCGGTCATGATNTCTGCCGCNAGTTCAGGCGGCGTGCGGTCAAGAGCGGTCTTCACCGCATCGACAATAGAGCTCACCGGCTCAGCCAAGGCTTCACGTACATGCTCCGTTGTCACTTGGATTGTTCGAGGAAGTCCGCTGATGAGATCACGACCGCGGATGTCTGCAGTGAGTTCGTCTCCAAGCGGCCAGGCCGACCCCATCTGAATCTTGATTTCTTCAGCGGTTCGATCTCCAATTGCAAGGGAGAACTCTTTCTTCATGTACTGAATGACGGCATCGTCAAGTTCATCNCCGGCAACCCGCACCGACTGAGCGGTAACGATTCCACCAAGCGAGATCACCGCAACCTCGGTTGTTCCACCACCTATGTCAACAATCATGTTTCCTGCTGCGGTATGCACGGGAAGGTCAGCACCAATCGCTGCCGCCATCGGCTCTTCGATGATGTGAACCGGCTTTCGTGCCCCTGCGTATTCAGCCGCATCTTGCACCGCACGTTGCTCAACACCAGTAATTCCTGAGGGAACACAGATGATCATNCTCGGTTTCGACCACTTCGACGCGTGCACCTTTTGAATGAAGTATCGGAGCATCTTCTCGCAGACCTCAAAGTCTGCNATCACACCGTCTTTGAGCGGGCGTATTGCTTTGATGTGGTTGGGNGTGCGACCCATCATTTTCTTCGCCTCGACGCCAACCGCAACCGGCCGCCCATCGTTCACGTTGATCGCCACGACCGAAGGCTCNTCAAGTACTACACCGAGACCNCGGGCATAAATCAAAGTGTTCGCCGTCCCGAGGTCGATGGCGAGGTCACGTCCTAAACCGAGTGGGTTACTTCGCACAACTTCCTCCTTCCTGCGCGCATAACTCGTCGTATAGGCCACTGCAGACGATGTGTGCCTGCGGGCGAAATGTTACAGATTCGGGAAGAAAATGCCGATTTCGCGGTGGGCGCTTTCGAGCGAATCGCTGCCGTGAACAAGATTTTCGGTGAACAGAATGCCTAGATCACCACGAATNGTCCCNGGTGCCGCAGTGCGNGGGTTTGTTGCGCCCATCATCNTTCGAACAACNTCCCACGTATCNTCTGGGCCTTCAACCACCATNGCAACGACTGGNCCGCGGCTCATGAAGNCTACGAGATCGGCATAAAACGGCTTNCCAACGTGCTCCTCGTAGTGNCGCTCAAGCGTTGCCGCATCNAGCNGGCGAAGTTCCATCGCAACAATGTCNAGATTTTTTGACTCGAAACGGTCAAGAATCGATCCNACGAGCTTGCGCTCAACAGCNTCTGGNTTNAACAGGACGAGNGTGCGGTCTGACATAGAAGATGACGCTATCGGTCATCTCCCACTGTGACGCAGAAGGGTTGAGCGCACCGCACCGACAACGTAGATCGATCCCGCCACCAAAATTGCGTCATCAGCGCCAGCTTGGCGAAGTGCTTCCTCGCATGCGGCAATTGGGTCATCGATCACCAGCACCTCGACACATCCTGCTCGACGAGCAGCAGCACCGATAACGGCCGCTTCAACACCACGGGGAGTCGCAGCGGTACAGGCAATCACAACATCGAAATCGTCGGCGCGCAGTGCCGAGATCATTTCATCAGCATCGCGAAGGGTGCCCACGACGAGGATNCGGCGCTCCTCGGGCCGAAAATCNTCGAAATACACGCCGACCGAACTATCTGCACCTGGAGGATTGTGNGCTCCATCAACGATGACAAGTGGTTGCACACCCNCAACTTCGAAACGTCCNGGAAGTTCGACAGCNCCNAAGCCCTCCCGAACAACCTCATCTGCGAGTGGCGCTGCAAAGAATGTCTCAACTGCGCACAGTGCTACCGATGCATTCTCAGCTTGATGGGCGCCATGAACAGGCAAATACACCTCGCTATATACGGTGGTCGGCGTACGCAAATCGAGCAGCCGGCCACCAACAGCCAACGTGTTATCAACAACCGCGAAGTCTTCATCNCGCACCAACATTGAGGCGTGAGGCTCCNGAGAGAACACCTTGATGAGNTTTGGGTCGGTCGCGCCGACAACAACGGCTCCGTGCTCGGTGATGATTCCGGCTTTCTCACTTGCGATATCGGCGAGCGTTGGACCTGCAAATTCGGTGTGATCGAGCCCGATGTTCGTAATGACTGCGACCGTGGCATCGACAACATTTGTTGCATCCCATCGACCCAACAACCCCACCTCAATCACCATGACGTCCACTGCGACATCGGCAAACCAACGGAACGCAGCAGCGGTGATCGCTTCAAAGAAACTCGGACGCACCCCGGTGATTGCCTCCAACTGAGCGATGGCTGCGATCTGTTCGGCAAATTCCTCATCAGAAATCGGCTCACCATTGCGCTGAATACGTTCGTTAATGCATTCGAGATGCGGACTGGTGTACGTGCCTACCGTCAAACCCGATGTCATCAGCAGGCGAGAAATCATCTGGACGGTTGAACCTTTGCCATTCGTACCAGTGACATGAATGACCGGCGCGGCGTGTTGCGGGTCACCCATGGCAGCGCACAACCGCCCAATTCGCTCGGTCGTTGGAGAGTCGATTCTTCCCGTCACGTCGTAGGACGTGTGGTCGTCAAGGTACCTCAGAGCTTCGTCAAAGTTCATCGCGGCCGATGTTCAGCTTGCAGCGCGGCGCTGACGAGATGCTCCTTTACGAGGCACCAAAGTTGGGTTCACCCGCTCGAAAACTGTGTCTGCATCGATGACAACCTTCGCGATATCGCTGCGGCCCGGCAAGTCGAACATCGTGTTGAGAAGCACTTCTTCCATGATCGCTCGAAGGCCTCGCGCACCGGTGCCTCGCATCAACGCCTCATCAGCCACTGCTCCGAGCCCATCGTCTGTGAACTCAAGTTCAACATCTTCAAACTCAAACACCTTGGTGAACTGTCGGACGAGAGAATTCTTGGGTTCGGTCAAGATCGCCATCAACGCATCTCGATTCAGCGAACGCACCACACCGACCATTGGCAGACGCCCGATGAACTCGGGGATCATCCCGAATTTCACAAGATCCTCAGGGAGAACCTGAGCAAAAAGTTCTCCTGGGTCTCGTTCTTGACGAGACCGAACAGTTCCGTGGAAGCCGACACCTTGTTCGCCAACACGACGCTCGATGATCTCTTCAAGCCCGGCAAAGGCGCCGCCGAGAACGAACAACACGTTCGTCGTGTCGATCTGGATGAACTCCTGATGGGGATGCTTGCGTCCACCTTGAGGTGGCACCGAGGCCTGAGTGCCCTCAAGAATCTTCAACAGCGCCTGCTGCACACCTTCACCCGAAACATCTCGGGTAATCGACGGATTCTCGCTTTTGCGCGCCACCTTGTCAATCTCGTCGATATAGATGATGCCTGTCTCTGCACGCTTCGTATCAAAGTCTGCGGCTTGTAAAAGTTTTAGCAAAATGTTCTCGACGTCTTCGCCGACGTAACCCGCCTCGGTGAGCGCTGTCGCATCTGCAACCGCAAACGGCACATTAAGCATGCGGGCAAGAGTTTGAGCGAGGTGAGTCTTGCCGCATCCGGTGGGCCCGAGGAGCAACACATTCGACTTCGTCAGTTCGACCTCGTCACGGCGCACGATGCCAGACGACGACTGCTGGTATTGAACACGCCGGTAATGGTTATACACCGCGACCGACAAAATCTTCTTTGCGTGGTCTTGGCCAACCACGTACTCATCGAGAAACTCCGAAATTTCTCGTGGGCTTGGAAGATTGTCGAAGGAAATCTCAGTGGATTCGCTGAGTTCTTCTTCGATGATTTCGTTGCAAAGGTCGATGCATTCGTCGCAGATGTACACACCTGGGCCAGCGATGAGCTTCTTCACTTGCTTCTGCGACTTGCCACAGAATGAACATTTCAGCAGTTCCCCACTGTCGCCGAATTTTGCCATCGCTTCACCTCCTCAAGCGCTTTTTGTGCGCTGAGGTCACCCTCAGCGTATTGCACCCGCACGGTCGATGACCGAACGAGAAGAAATCACCTGATCGATGATGCCATATTCGAGGGCCTCAGAGGCTTCCATTACGTAATCACGGTCGGTATCAGCATGAATTCTTTCACGAGACTGACCGGTGTGATTCGCCAGAATTTCTTCAAGAAGGTCTCGCATACGAAGAATTTCTTTCGCCGCCAACTCCAAGTCAGTGACCTGCCCGTAACCGACTTGACCGAATGGTTGGTGCAGCAACACCCGGCTGTGAGGGAGGGCAAGACGCTTACCTTTAGTGCCTGCCGCAAGCAACACCGCAGCCGCTGACGCTGCCTGACCAAGGCAGATTGTCGCAATGTCATTTCGAATGAACTGCATCGTGTCGTAAATCGCAAACAGGGCGGTGATATCTCCACCAGGCGAGTTGATGTAGATATTGATGTCCTTGTCAGGATTCTCTGACTCGAGGTGGATGAGTTGCGCGCAGATCAGTGACGCAATCTGATCGTCCACCGGCGTCTGTAAAAAAATGATGTTGTCTTTCAGCAGACGGCTGTAGAGGTCGTAAGCCCTCTCACCTTTACTCGTCTGTTCGACGACGTTCGGGACCAGATAGTTCATTGCCTCGAGGTTCATGCACCTTCTCCTTCGTCCTCTTCGGTCTCCCCATCATGGTCTTGATCATGGTCGCGACCTAGAACTGTGTCGCCATCTATTTGCGCGCCATTTGTGTCGACAAATTCGATGTTATGCAGCAACCAGTCAAATGCTTTCGACTTCTTCACCGAGGCGGTCAGTTCTCCAACGGCCCCGTTCTGCTCGTACGCACGTCGGACGTTGTCAGATGAGTCGTTGAATTGCATTGCAAG
This sequence comes from Acidimicrobiaceae bacterium, assembly GCA_002727235.1. GTDB lineage: Bacteria > Actinomycetota > Acidimicrobiia > Acidimicrobiales > Ilumatobacteraceae > Casp-actino5. The sequence continues at coordinate 27,285 of PBWL01000009.1, read as the reverse complement.
GCGGGTGTATTCGAGCTCAAGATCTTCACCGTTAACTGCGATGTTCTCCGCGACTGCAATTGCGCGCAGCGCAAGGTCTGCTTTGACCGAGCTTTCTGCTTGCTCNCGGAAGTTNGCGATGAGGTCCTCGGTCGACTGCCCGGTTGCCGACAGCCACGCTCCAAGATCCATGCCCTGTGCCTCAAACTGGCGGACAAGATTTTGTAGACGTCCTTGCAATTCTTGTTCGACCATCGACTCTGGTGCATCGATGTCGACGAGCTCCACCAGGGCGTCGGTNACNTTTTGCCCGAGCGTCTGTCGAACTGCGTTGAGGTTTGATTCAGAGAGCTGCTCCTTGATGGCCTCATGCCAACTCGCAACATCGGTGTACTCGCCGATGTTTTCTTCCACCCAGGCGTCATCGACATCAGGCAGGGCGAGACTCTTCACCGCCGACAACTTCACGGTGAAGTCGGCTTCTTCTTCGGTTCCCTTGGGGGTGCTCGAGAACGACAACTCTTCGCCAACCTTGGCACCGATGAGCTTTTCGTCAAAATCTTCGGTGACCCAGCCTTGGCCGATCTCATACGACCAGTCTTCGATATTGAGCCCGGCGAGCTCTTCGCCATCACGGGTAGCAGTCATATCGAGCGTAACGTAGTCACCTGACTCTGCGGCGCGATCAACATCTTCGAGCGTTCCGTGACCTTTCAACTGGTCTGCAACGGCCGTATCAAAGGCCTCATCGTGGATGTCGATCGGGTCGATTTCGACACGAAGCCCGCCATAGCCAGGCACGGTNATCNCNNGCCGGACTTCACATTCAGCTTCGAATTCGACNGCGCCTGCCTCTTCGCCACTGGTGATTTCAATGGAAGGGGTTGCGATGAGATCGACATCATGCTCTTGCACAGCCTTCGTGAGATACGACGGAATCGAATCTCGCAGCGCCTGTTCGCGTGCTGGCCCCAAGCCGATGCGGGCCTCCAGCAATTTCCTTGGAGCCTTTCCGTTTCGGAAACCAGGAAGTTTTACTTCACGCGCAATGGTGCGGAAAGCCGACTCGATGTCGGTCTCAAACTCTGTCTCGTCAATCTCGACGTAGACCTTTACTTTGTTGCCCTCAAGGGTCTCTACAGAACTCTTCACAGGCCGAGGAGTGTACCGGTGGTTCTGCCCCCATGCCCGGTGGAACGTGCGGAACACCCCCCATTTGGTGCAGAATAGAGTCGTGCCGATTTGGAAGCCTCACTCGTTATCTCAGCCACATGCCGATCAGATCGATCTGAAGCTTGGGGACCGGGTCCGCGCAACGGGTGAAATCGATCGCCCAGCGATCGGAGTCGTGCCCGATGGAACAGAGGGTCACATCTTGCTCGCAAATGGTTTCAACTGGCAGCGGTACCGCGTTCTATTCGACAATGGCGTCGAAATCGGAGACCTCGATCATCGGCATATTGCACCGATTGGGCGTGCTGCTCGTCGAGCTGCCAAACGCCGCTCCTGACACGCTGTCGATCTCCCNCTAGTTATCGCNANCCGCTCGGTCTTCAAANACGATGAGGCGNCCGTNGTAGTCGGCAACCCAGAGACGCCTCGTCAGTGCGTCATAGGCAATTCCAATTGGGCGTCCACCAACGTCAATCGTCTGCACTATCGACATGTCNGCGGTCTTCACCTTNGAGATCGTTCCGTCGAGATAATTGACNACGTACAAACTCGCTTCGTCATCTGCCAGNGCAAGGCTCCTCGTCTGNNTGCCCGTNCGAACCGNGCCNATGAGGGTGTCNNCCNTCACATCGATCATGCGGACAGTNTNCATCANGTGATTGGACGAAAACAGGGTTGCATCGTCGGAAGACAGCACGATGTGACGCGGCGTGATGCCCGAACTCGCAAGCGACGAAACCACTGTCAGCGTTTCAAGGTCGATGAGATCGATGCGCTCGGCTCCCATCACCGTTACATATGCCTGCGAGGAATCACCCGTGATTGCGACACCTCGAGGGTGACGGCCAAGGTCGACCCTTCCGATCTCGGAAAGAGTTTCGGTGTCGATCACTGAAACGTCAAAGCCACACCAATTGGCCACGACGAGACGCCGGCCGTCTGGTGAGACCTGCAAGAACTTTGGCACTGCTCCTGTGGGGACTACCCCGTCAATCTCAAAACGTTCGAGATCGATGCGATACACGTAGCTGTCTTCCCAATCCCCACGATCGCATTCGTCGTCGGCATCTGAGCGGTACTCGTCGCCATACATCTTGTAATTGCTTACCCACAGGTGGTGCCCGTCAGGCGAAACCGCTGCCTCGACCGGGGCGCCGGCAACCTGCATAGATTCATCGCTCAATCCAAAATCTTTGAGATCGACCGAGTCATCAATTTTCGCAACGACATCACCCTCGCCGTCAAACACCAAGATGTTGTGCCGGTACATCATGTTCTGCGTGAAGACGAGGCCACCAGGCCCGATGACAACGCTTTTCGGTTTGAGATCGCTGTGAGTTACTGANAACAACTCGACGAGACGGCGCTCATCGGACCGAACACCATCATCAGGCGGACCTGCGACGGTCGATGTTGTNGTCGACGANGNCGAAGGGGCCNCCGAGGTGACTACTNCGGNNCTGGCNGGCACTTCAGNAGCNGTCGTGGTCGNCGTNTCCTTCNNGGNNGTCGNTACTGCAGGGGTCNNTTCACTCTCTGATTCGATCGATGCTGGCGCTGCACACCCCGCGGCCAAGACCCATGAACCTCCGCACATCACAGACACCGTGACCCGACGCCTTAAGGAATTCATCATCAGCGGATGAGCGTAACGGTTTGGCGGGTACGATCTTACACACGGGAAGTGGCGCAGCTTGGCTAGCGCACCTGCTTTGGGAGCAGGGGGTCGCGGGTTCGAATCCCGCCTTCCCGACTCACGCAAGATCGATCAGCCGCTGCAAAGGACCTTCGGTCGGCGAAGGCCAATTGCGGTCTGCAACCTCTAGGTTCATGGCCTCAAATGCGTCAAGGAGCCATTGCATTTCTGTCGACCCAAACATGGCGAAAACCAGATCGAGCTCAGCCCTCCGATACCTCGGCCCATGGCCCGCATCGACGCCTGCGAGCACGTGAGCGACCTCGTGAGCGAGCGTCAACGGGGTGCATTGTGGTGCAGCGATACGAATGCGAGCCCGCGCATCATCTCCCTCACGTGTCGTTGAGGATCTCGCATCGGACCGGGCCTGCTCTACATCGATGTCACCTGCAGGCCACCAGACCGATGCGCAGATCGCATTTCGAAGCCACAGCAACTCATCAAAGCCAACCTCACAATCGGCAAGGGTTCCTCCAAACGCGGCGAGTTCAGCAGCGTAGACACCCTCACGCCCGATATCAGCGGTCACGATCGTTGACCGATCGCATATTGGCTTGCAACACGAATTCTCCCGATGTCGGCATCGGCAGCCGCCTGACGTCCGGCGGATGCACCGTTTGCAACCACGGGTGCTGGAGCAGCTGCCGCTCGGATTGGACCCAACTGCTCGGCAGCGAACCGATGCACCCGTTCCCGTTGTTCGAGCAGAATCGGGAGCAGTGACTGAGCATCTTCTTGCTCGGAGGCAGCAATCGAATGTGCGTCGAGCAGCAGTTCGCTCACCCGTTCGGCAAAGCCAAACATGAAGGCGCGGCGAAACCGCTGAGTTGCGGCGCTAGTAGCGCGACGCTGCTTCGATGCCTGTGTCGCCATCTGCTGATGAAGGTAGTTGAACAGCACCTCGACCGCCTCCACCTCACGTAACGGTCCGCTGATCTGAGCGGTGGTGCCACTGGGTCCGGTGAGAAATGTGGCGAGGCATCCCATCGCGTCAGCAACCCCCGACAGCAGAGAAAATCGTGCTCGAACGTACGCCCCGCGTCCGAGGACCAACTCGTGAATGACATATTCGTCGGGTTGACGCGGACGGAGTGCCTCCGCGCTCAGGCGATACCGGGCCATCAACTCCGCAGCTTTACGGGAGAACGCATCTGATTCATCGGGGTGAGTTGTGCGCTCAGCAACCGCAATGAGTTTCTGAACCCGGCGTGTGACCTCTTGAAGAGACAGATCGTCACCTTCTGCGGAATGACCGCTGTCAGACACCTCTCCGCCCTCCTTACACAACTAATTCTTCGAGCAACTCCAGCAGTCGCGTAGGGGCGGTGATGTTCGGGCTATGACTTGCGTCGATCTCTCGATAGACCCAATCATCAGATATTTTGGCCCTCTCGGCGAACGGACCAAACATGTCGCCAGGGCCAGAACGCAGGCAATAGATATATGCCTTCGGCACGCTGATCTCCGAGCCGCCGAACGGACACGGCTCGGTAAACGTTCCGAGTGGTTGCTCAACCCTTCGCGGAGCTATCCACTCAAGATCAGCTGGATCAGTATCTGCTGGCATCGGGTTCGATGGCACGAGCCACGGAGTGGAGCCACTTTCCGCAACCCGTGACAACAGTGCTTCTCGTAAAGCCGCATCGGTCGTATCAAGCAACGACTGATATCGCTCTGGTACAAATGCGTCGAGGTAGATGATTTGACGTATCCGGTTCTCAATCGTCGCCATAGCGCCGGTTGCAACCATCCCCCCGTAACTGTGTGCCAACAGAACAACGTCGGAATGGTCTTCGACCTCCATGTGCTGGACGAGGTCAGCGATATGCGTTGAAAGATTGACATGCTCACCCACGAGGTGACGCCTCTCGCCAATTCCTGTCCATGTTGGGGTGAAGAGTTCATGACCAGCCGCCGCACACAGAGGACGCATCTTTTTCCACGCCCAGCCTGCTGACCACGCTCCATGAGCCACGACAAATCTCGCCACGTCGAGAGTCTCTCATGTTCAACGACCACATGAAAGCACTCACTGTGCGGTTCTGAGCGAAGTCTGAGATAGTCTTTGCNCCGCTGCGGGTGTAGTTCAACGGCTAGAACCTCAGCCTTCCAAGCTGATGATACGGGTTCGATTCCCGTCNCCCGCTCCAATCGAAAGAGCCCGGGCCGAGGCCCGGGCTCTTTGCAATTTTTGCATCTTTGTCGCCGAGGCGACCAAGTCGTTATGTCTAGTCCGCGGAGCGTGCCTTGGCGATACCCAGGATCATCAAACCGTAGAGACACTTCGAAGTGATGTCAGCGAACGTATAGCCGACCTGTCGGAGGACTTCGAGTGTTTCTGAACTCGCATCGAACACCGGGAAAAGATACGCAATTGGGTAGACAAGCCAGGTCAACAAAAGAACATAGGTTGCGTTCTTAATGGCGCCAGCGACCGCCCCCGACTCTCGGCTTGATGCTGCTTGGAGCTGGCCATAGAGAACCCACAAGATGTAAACAAATGGGATCATGGCAAGCACCCAGAAAAGCCACTTTGTGCCGTTATCTGTTGAAACTTCTCCTGGGTACCCGAGCCCAATCATGACAGCCGACGCTGGGACAAGTTTCCACATGAGTCCTTTTCGGATCTCGTTCGAAACACCCAACACAATTAGGAGTTCGATGATCAGCAGCGGAACCGTAATTAGCCAGTCGGCGTAACGGTAACCCTCATTCATCGTCCTATCACCGAAGTCTGACCAGATTCGGAAGTAGTGATAGCCGGCAATACCAACCACGATCGCCGACACGGCGACGCCGGAACGATACTCCTTCTTCACGCTGTTGATCTGCGTGAGGAAATAGACAAAGGCACCGAACATTACTGCGGTGCCAAATGAAAGGGCGTTATACACAAGCGTGTAGTTGTCTCCTGACAACATGACTTCGTTCATATTGACCTCCTGTAGGGCTGAGTGAACCCTTCTACTTTTGCACAAATACACAATCAAGAAACGAATTAGGGAAAAATTTGTTACGAGTGGACACGTTCTACGGACGGGCAAGCACTGCCGATAGCGCGGCATCGGGGTTCGGCCGTGCACCCGGGTGCTCGATCACCCACTCGGCGACGCCAACTGCGAACCCGGCCGCCTCAACTGCATCGCAACCCTTCAGCCACCGTGACAAGAATGCACCTGCGAAAGAATCGCCTGCCCCCGTGGCGTCAACCAAACGATTTGATGTTGGCGGAACTCGCTGCACTGAACCGTCCTCGCAAATGAGTGCACCATCGGCATCGAGCTTCAACACGATAAGCGCACCGTCAAAGAGGCGAGAAAGCCGTTTGGCTGCAGTTTCCGGCTCAGATGACCCCGTCAATACTGCCGCTTCTTCCTTATTCGGAAAGAACACGTCAACGCCAATGTCGGTCGAGACCTCTAAAAATGTGTCGACCCCCATATCCCCAATCATCTGAAATGAAGCCGGGTCAAAACTGATTGTCGCCCCCGAGTTCTTTGCGATTCGCGCTGCCTCACGAGCCGCAGATCGNGGCGGATCAGTGAAGAACGACCACGCAGTCAGGTGCAGATGAGATGCTGAGGCGATTGAGGGCCTCGGCAACTCGGAGGGCAGTAGGTAAAAGTCAGCCCCGTGGCCAGACACCATTGATCTTTCACCAGTGTGATCGACAAAGACTGCGACTGACCCCGTGACGTGAGCATCGGTCTCGATCAGCCGATGCTCCACTCCCTCGCGTACTAGTTCTTCCCGAGCGAGCATTCCCATTTGGTCACGCCCAATCTTTCCAATGAAGGTCACCGAGGTACCGGCACGCGCAGCCCACACCGAAACGTTCGCTGCGCTTCCGCCAGGAAGCAGCACGACCTCTCCAAATGTGTCTCCCCCGTGCAACAACTCTGAGTTCGTCCTGATGAGGACGTCCCACGCGTAATCACCGAGAACGCAAAGCGATGAAGTCGACACGGCGACCACGGTAACCGGGGCTACAGGAGTCGCCACCGTTCACGCTACGCGGCGGGCGATCTCTTTCAACTCGGGCCATGCTGACGCAAACCCAGCGTGTAGCGGCAAGCGGTCAACGTCGTCGAGCGGCAGCCAGGCAACATCATCGGTCTCGAAATTGATCGATGCACCAAATGGCGCCTCAACTCGCACCACAAACGTCGTGTACGACCAATCGAGTGCCGGAGCGAACAGCACCTCGCCGAGCACTTCGTACTGCTCGGGCACCGCCCCTACTTCTTCAGATGCCTCACGAAGCCCGCCCTCAAGCGGTGACTCGCCCTCGTCGAGTGCTCCGCCTGCGCATGACCAAGTTCCACCCTCATGAGCGAATGCCGACCGCCGCTGAACCATTGCAAGACGACCCTCAGAGCTATCGCAGACAAACACAACGCCAGCGGCGCCGAAGACTCCCCAGCGCACATTTCCATCGGAGCACAACATGAAGCCGTCTCCACTACGTCGATAGGTCTCGCTCATCGTCGCGCCTCGTTCACCGAAGAAAGAAGCGCCACATTTACATCGCCACTCGTCACCTCTTCCCCCTCATCAATCGTTGGTTCAACTCCTGCGAGTACCGCCGCCACCGCTCCGGCTGAACGGGCGAGTGCTTGAAAGTCGTAGCCACCTTCAAGCACTGCGACTAGCTCGCCACCAGGACAGATCGACAGCACNCGATGAGTGAGATCGACGTAGTCGGCGGAAGTGAGTTGCAAATCGGCGAGCGGATCATCTCGGTGCGCGTCAAACCCTGCCGATAACAAGACCCGTGACGGCGAAAACTCGGTGATAGCCGGGAGAACAACATCATCGAACGCGGCGCGCAACATGTCGCCCGCTGAACCTGCGCTCAGGGGGATATTGATATTCGCTCCGACGNCATCACCGTCACCTGTTTCACCGATGGCACCGGTCCCCGGATAGTGCGGAGCCTGATGAGTCGAGACATACATCACCTCGGAATCTTCATAAAAGATGTCCTGAGTCCCATTCCCATGATGGACATCCCAATCGATAATGACGACACGCTCTCCTTCGCTCCGAAGTTTCGATGCGGCGACAGCAACGTTGTTCACCAAACAGAACCCCATCGCTCGATCCGTCAGCGCGTGATGCCCAGGCGGGCGAACGAGGGCGAATGCTCGTTGCGCTCGACCCGAGTGAACCTCATCAACAGCAGCAAGCACTGCGCCGGCGGCACGCCTCGCGGTGTCGAATGAGCCTCTGGCGGTGTAGGTATCGGCGTCGAGTTGGCTTCCGCCCGACTGTGCATCCGCAATGAGCATTTCGAGATACGAGCGGTCATGGGCCAATGCAAGGTCATCCAGCGATGCCTGAGGGGGTGTCATCGCTCGCATCCGCTCCGTCGGAACCGATGAACGAACCCCAGCCACCGCACTCACCAGTCGCCCCGGTGCCTCCGGATGCCGATTTGGCACATCGTGAGCGTCGCAACTCTCGGTGGAAACTACTGCTAGTCGATCGTCAGATGCTCGCAAGGCCATTCGACGATTCTGGTCGATACGAGACCCAACATTCGTGCCGTGGTATTCAGCTCCATCGCTGCGACTACGGTTTCGTAAATGACTGGAGCGTTCTTACATCCGTTCGCGAAACCTGCCCGAGANTCATTTATTGAGCTCGTTCGAGGTGAGGGTTCTGTGCTNTGGGACCGAGACGGTAATGAGTACATCGANGCCATGGCGAGTCTTTGGTATTGCAACGTGGGTCACGGCCGAAGTGAGATTGCTGATGCAGTTGCGTCACAAATGCGAGAACTTGAGACATATTCNTGCTTCGACCCGTTCACAAACCCNATGGCCGAGGCGATCACGAAGCGGGTTNCCGATCTGAGCCCCATTGATCACGCTCGGGTCTTNCTGTGCGGTTCAGGGTCTGAATCGATTGACACCGCCATGAAGCTGGCTCGCCTCGCTCATGTTCAAGCCGGTCACCCGGAACGCACGCTCATCATCTCTCGAATGCGCGGGTACCACGGAACAAACTACGGAGGAACCACAGCCCAAGGCCTTCCACCAAATAAAGAAGGCTGGGGGCCTCTCGTGCCCGAGGTCGTGCAAGTTCCTAGCGACGACATCGAAGCCCTCGCAAGCCTCATGTCAGAGCGNTCACATGAAGTNGCAGCCGTGCTATCCGAGCCTGTTCAGGGNGCAGGCGGCGTCTGGCCCGCTGAAGAGGGCTANCTGCANTCGTTGCGGAAACTCTGCGACCAGCACGGTGCNCTCCTCATCTTCGACGAGGTCATTACCGGGTTCGGACGTCTCGGAGAATGGTTCGGCTCGATNCATTANGGAGTCACCCCNGACATCATCACATTTGCNAAAGCGGTGACCTCCGGATANCAGCCACTCGGTGGAGTCATCGTCGGGCCCGCCGTTACCGGCCCGCTCGAATCTGATCCGAACTATGTGTTGAAGACCGGCTACACCTACTCGGGGCATGCTTCTGTTGCTGCCGCCGGAATGGTCAACCTCGACATCATCGAGCGCGAAGACCTTCTCTCGCACGCCAACCGAATCGGTGAACGCCTCTCGGCTGGTCTCTGCGCAATGCAGGCAGATGGCCAGATTGCGGAAGTTCGCGGAGTTGGTGCTGTGTGGGCCGCAGGCATGCGCCCGGACATTAACGCCATGGAAGTTAGAGACCACCTGCTCACCGCAGGCGTCATCGTGCGCGCAATCGCAGATCATTCGTGCACCTTCTGTCCACCACTCGTCACTACCGACGCTCAAATTGACCGGGTGGTTGATGCAATGTCGTCGGTTCTCACCTCCCTCGGAGCGAACTAGCTGAATGAATCAGCTCGCCGATTGCGATCTGTCGGCGCGGTTAACTGCCGCCGAGTACGACAAGCGACTTGCAGCCGCGCAACGACAACTGCTGAAACTGCGCCTTACCTCAGCAGGGCTTGTCAAGAACTCGTCGGTTGGCCCCGGATTCCTCATCGTGATGGAGGGAGTTGATGCCGGAGGCAAGGGTGGCGCAATTCGTCGACTTGTAGAACCCCTCGACCCCCGTCACTTCACAGTAAACAGTTATGCCAAGCCAACTTTCGATGAGAAACGCCGGCATTTCCTGTGGCGGTTCTGGCGAGACATTCCCGGACTCGGCGAGTTCGCGGTNTTCGATCGAAGCTGGTACGGGCGAGTGCTCGTTGAACGGGTGCAGGGCTATGCCTCCAACGANCAGTGGACACGCGCCTACGACGAGATCGTGCACTTTGAACGATCTCTTGTGCTTGAGGGGGTTGAAGTCATCAAGTTCTGGCTTCAAATCAGTCCTGAAGAACAACTTCGNCGCTTCAACAAACGCAAGAAAGACCCGATGCGTGCCTGGAAACTNACCGAGGAAGACTGGCGNAATCGAGAACGCGCCGACGAGTACNCAGCGGCAGTTGACGACATGTTTTCAAANACCGATCACNNTCTTGCCCCGTGGNCGGTCATCTCTGGNGAACAGAAACGGTGGGCGCGAGTCCAAATAGTTGAGAACGTTGTTGCAAGAATGGAGANGGCNCTCGCATCATTTGAGCATCCAGATTGGGGAGAAGACGGATACGCATGAGCATTGACCTACACAACCGCCGGGCCATTGTGACNGGCGCCGCCAGCGGGTTCGGCAAGGCNGTCACGCACGAGCTTCTTCGAAGCGGCGCAACGGTTGTGGCGACCGATGTCGATACCGACGGGCTCACTCGACTCACTGACGAAGCCAACTCTGATGCCCTGCGCACCCAGCGGCTCGATGTTGGCGATGCNACCGCTTGGACAGCGCTCATCGCTGATGCGGGCCCATTTGACCTCGCCATCTTGAACGCTGGAGTGGCTACCCACCACATCCGCCCTGAAGGCGCTTTACCCGTGTTGGGCCTCGACACGGAGCGCTACCGCACCGTCATGTCTGCAAACATCGACGGTGTTGTGTTTGGCACTCAGGCAGTTCTGGAGCACATGACCGCTACCGGGTTTGGCGACATCATCGTGACGGCATCGGTTGCCGGCCTCGTGCCAATTGCACCCGACCCGGTCTACGGGCTCACCAAGCATGCTGTCGTAGGGTTCGTTCGATCTTTAGCGAGCGCGCTCGATCAGCATGCTGAACCGCTCGATATCCATATCAGCGCGATCTGCCCCGGGTTTGCCGACACTGCGATCTTGCCCGAGGACGCAAAGGTCAATCTGCAGGCACTCGGCGTCGAACTTCTCACAGCAGAACGTGTTGCAGAGACGATGATGCGAGCGATCGAAGAGCGCACGAATGGCGCCCAATGGGTGGTTTGGGGAGGATATGAAGACGAACAATATGCGTGGAACCAGATTCGACCCCTCATCCCCACCTTTGTCACAGGAGAACAATGACAACTGATGCTCCACCTCCCGTCTGGGACCCTCTCCACCCAGATTTTCGAGCCGACCCCTACCCTTGGTACGAGGCGCTTCGCAACGCCGACCCAGTTCACCGCATCGACGACTACACGGTTGTTCTCACTCGGCACGACGACGTGTTGAGAACACTCCGAGGCCCAGAATTCGCCCGAGATATCGAACAGCATGCTGCAGCACCGATCAATGACCCGGTAATGCAGCGCCGGCGCCAACGCAGCGAAGAACGCTCAAAGTCGATCCTCAACCTTGATCCGCCCGACCACACCCGGCTCCGAAAACTTGTCACCCAGGCATTTACCCCAAAGGCAGTCGACAGGCTCCGGCACGCAACCGAGCAGATGGTCGACGATGCGATTGACCGAGCTGCGGGGCGAGGAGGAATGGAAGTCATCGATGAACTTGCGTTCCCGGTTCCCTTCCAAGTGATTTCTGCAATGCTCGACATGCCGACCGACCGTGCCGACGAACTCCGTGATTGGAGTCAACTCCTCACTGCAACTCTCGAACCCACCACAACGCTCGACGACCTCGACCGCGCCGATGTCGCTGTCAACGAACTCATCCCGTATCTCTTCGAGATCATTGAGCAACGCAGACACAACCTTGGCGACGATGTCGTTTCCGCCCTCCTCACCGCAGAGAGTGAAGGTGATCGACTCGACATGGCCGAACTGATGTCGTTTGTCGTGCTCCTCTACGTTGCCGGACATGAAACGACGGTCAACCTGATCGGCAACGGGCTCCTTGCCCTGCTCGAGCATCCAGATCAGCTCGAACGCTGGCGTAACGACCCTACTCTCGATACATCAGCGGTCGATGAGCTACTCAGGTTCAACGGGCCTGTTCAGAATACTGTGCGAGTGCCGCTCGAACCAGTGACGTATACGGGACTTGACGGCGAACCAATCGTCGTCGATCCGGGCTCTATCGTGACGACGTGTCTCGGAGCAGCGAACCGCGATCCCGCACTGTTCGACAAACCCGATGANCTTCGCCTCGATCGACCCAACGCACAACGGCACCTCGCATTGGCATCTGGAATTCACTACTGCCTTGGCGCCTCACTCGCCCGGATGGAAGCAACCGTCGCTCTCACCCGACTCATTCGGCGCTTCGATCGGATTGAACTTGTCGGAACCCCGACGTGGAGAGACCGATACACCATCCGCGGGGTCGACCACCTCGAAGTTGAAGTCAGCTAGACCCTAGGGGTGCTGTAACACGTCAATGAGGGAACTCGTGTCCCATCGACCTCCGCCACGTTGGTCAATCTGACGGTAAAACTGCTCAACGAGCGCTGTCACCGGAAGCCGCGCACCATTCCGGGAGGCCTCATCGAGGCAGATGGACAGATCTTTCAACATCCACTCAACGGCGAAACCAAAATCGAACTCTCCGGCTGCCATCGTTGTCGCACGATTATCCATCTGCCAGCTTTGCGCTGCTCCCTGCCCAATGACATCGACAACCTCGTCGACCTCAAGACCTGCCCGCTGTGCGAACGACACCGCCTCAGAAAGACCTTGTAGCAGGCCCGCGATGCAGATCTGATTGACCATTTTCGTGAGTTGTCCTGAGCCGACAGGACCCATTCGTCGGCATCGCTTCGAATACGCAGCCATCGCCGCTTCTGCTCGTTCGTACACCTCAGGGTCGTCAGACCCACACATCACGGTTAGCGCACCATTTTCAGCACCAGCCTGGCCACCAGACACCGGAGCGTCAACGAAGCCGACTCCCACCTCGGCACATCGAGCGGCGATCTCCCGAGCGAGACCGGCAGATGCGGTGGTGTGGTCAACAAGAATGCTGCCCGGAGCCATCGCTGAAAGACAGCCCGATTCGCCGAGAACGACTTCGTGAACATCGTCATCATTCCCTACGCAGACGAAAACTAACTCCGCACCTTCAGCGGCCTCAGCCGGCGTTGGGGCGGCTCGGTTGCCGTGCAATGCAACCCATGCAAGTGCTTTCGCAGCAGTGCGGTTGTACACAGTGACCGGGTGTCCATTCTTCGCGAGATGCCGAGCCATCGGGGCGCCCATAACGCCAAGCCCGCAGAATGCAACAGGAGGGGGGGATAATGTCATTCCCCGATTTTGACATGCCCAGAAGGTGCACGTGTGCACCCCTTCTGGCTACTTCTTCGCTGCAGCCTTCTTCGGTTGCTTCGCTGGCTTGAGCACACCTTTAGAGAGTGCCTCGTCGAGATACTCCTCGGCGGCCTCAGCCGAGACCTTCAAGGCGGGAGCAATCTCGCTGATGAGGTTCACACGGGCCCGTTCGTACATTGTGCGCTCCGCCGCTGACAGCGCCGCATCGCGGTTGCGAGCGGCAAGGTTACGAACCACCTCAGCCACCTGGTAGACGTCACCCGATTTCAACTTCTCTTGATGGTTCTTGAACCGGCGGCTCCAGTTTGAGGGCACACGAGGATCTGGCTTCGCAAGAACGGAGACGAGATCTTCAAGTTCGTCGGGAGATACAGGAGGACGGACACCTACTTCGTCGGCCTTCTCGACTGGCACCTTCAGCGTCATCTCATTAATGACCGTCTCGAGAATGAGGTACTCCTGCTTCTCGCCGAAGGCTTCCATTTTCTTCGTGCCCTTCACCACACAAGCGCCGTGCTGTGGGTAAATGACCGTTTCGCCCTTCTTGAACTTCACGTTGTCCTCTCGATGGTAATCAAACCCTCAGCGGGCAATTTGCCTCTTTGAGGGTAGCGCGCCCCCGGCAGGATTCGAACCTGCGCGCTACGGATTAGAAAGCCGTTGCTCTATCCTGACTGAGCTACAGGGGCATGCAGTCACNAGACCGCTCTCTGAGAATATCGCCGAGAGCNCTGTGCGTCATCNAATGTCAAGAAGACGCTTCCGAAGAAGGTCTAACGCTGAGATCACTGAGAGTTGTCGCATCATCTCACGATCACCAGGGAGCCGAACGTGAACACTTGTCACCCGATCAGGCTCACCGAGGGGTAGTGCGACGGCGGCAAAGAGCGTTCCCGGGCGCATGCCATCTTGCTCAGATGGCCCCGCAACGCCTGTGAGCGCAAGCCCCACGTCAGCTCCGAGCACCTTTCGCGCGCCCTCAGCCATTGCAATTGCGGCTTCTTCGGTGACCACTGGCCCTTCTTCGACGCCGAGCACATCAAACTTGACCTNGCTCGCATACGACACGACGGCGCCCNGAAACACCTCNCTCGCTCCGGCGACGCCGGTGAGTCGACCNGATACCAGCCCCCCGGTCACTGATTCAGCAAGAGCGAGNGTCCACCCTTGAGCGCGCAAGAGGTCGAGCACNACTGATTCCATCGTGTCGTTATCAACGCCAAACACTTGATCGCCGAGCACCTCACGAATCTTCTTTTCCCACGGAGCGAGCAAGGCCGCGGCTGCACCTTCATCTGGAGCACGACCCGTCAACCGAACTTTGAGGCCTTCCCATCCGCTGGCGAGGAATGCCAACGTCGGGTTTCCCTCTGCGTCGAGGTCATGAATGATGTCATCAAGACGCTCGTTCAACCCACTTTCGCTTTCGCCCCAGGTGCGCAGAGTGCGACTTGCAATCGTCCAATGCTCTCCTGATCGCTGCTGAAGGTCGGGCAAGATTGCTCGTTCAAACATTTCACGCATTTCATGAGGCACGCCAGGCACTGCGTACACCACACGCTCCGCTGGCCCTGATTCGGTCTCNATCACCACGGGNCAAATGAGCCCGGGAGCGGTACCGCGTGTCTGAGGAATGATCGTTGCTCCCTCAGGCACCATTGCTTGGCGCAAATTGTTTTCAGGCATCGTTCGATTTCGAGAGGAAAACAGATGTCGAATGACGTCAGCGACATCCTCATCGAGGTGTAGTTCAACGCCCATGACTTCGGAAATTGCTTCTCGGGTGAGATCGTCATGGGTCGGTCCGAGGCCACCACACATGATCACCGCGTCTGATTCGCTGAGCATGCGCCGAAGGTGACCGGTAATGCGACCGATGTTGTCACCAACTTTGACCTGCGAGAGCGAGTCGAAACCGTGCATTGCAAGGTTTTCNCCAAGCCANGACGAATTCGTATCAACAATCTGTCCNAGAAGTAGTTCGGTACCGACCGCTAGCACATCACAACGCATCTTTGCCCCCGATCATTTGCGAGCCGTACGACTTGCAAATAAATATTGCGCTCCGCTGACCAGAGCGAGTGCCACAGCCAGCCACAACAAGCCCATCCACATCCAGCGATAGTCGGCGGCAAACCAGGGCCAGAGAGCGAATCCCACCGCCAACTGCTGCACAACCGTCTTATACTTTGCAATCTTTGATGCAGGAACGCTCACACCTTTCGAGCCGNCCAATACCCGATAGACGCTGATCACGAGTTCACGGCCGGCGATGAGCAACACCGGCAACAGCGGGAACATGTCACGACTCACCAGAGTGAACATCGCACCCAGCACCAGCACTTTGTCAGCAAGCGGGTCGAGGAAGGCTCCCGTCGACGTGGTCCCGTGACGACGGGCGACCCACCCGTCAATACCATCGCTGAGGCTCAACGCGAACCACAGCAAATAGGCCAGCCATGCACCCCGCTGGTGGTCTGGGATAACAAGAAACATCACGGGCGACAGCACGAGTCGTCCTGCAGTGATTGCGTTCGCCCATGTCACTAGCGCATTTGGGTCGACCGGCATTACCGAATCTCCTCATCATTGTCCGGCATCACACCGCCCACCGCAACAAGATCAGGNCCCCATGCTTCTTCGATGACTACCTCAGCGAAACTGCCGGCTTGAAGTGCAGCATCAACATGCACCACACCATCAATTTCAGGAGCTTCGCGATGACTCCTGCCGATTCCCGGCTCATCGATGAGCACGGTCACCATCTCACCGATCAACGCGTCGCGCTTACGGGCAGTGATGGCGTCTTGCAGTTCGGTGAGTTCAGCAAGCCGCTCGCGCATCAGATCGGCATCAACTTGGCCATCGAGATCATACGCATACGTGCCAANCTCTCGACTGAACGCNAAGAATCCACACCAGTCAAGGTCGGCCTCCTCGACGAAGTCAACCAAGGCTCGGTGGTCATCTTCGGTCTCGCCTGGATAGCCAACAATGAAATTCGAGCGCATCGTTGCGTCTGGTCGAGCCGCACGAATATCGGAGATTCGCTGCAGGAACCGATCGCCGTCACCCCAGCGGCGCATTCTGCGCAGTAGCGGTTTGCTCACGTGCTGCAGCGACAAATCGAAATAGGGCACGTCGGTACCGAGAATGACATCAATAAGTTCATCGGAGAGATCACTCGGATAGAGGTATAGCAGTCGGACACGATCAACTTCCGCTGCAACCGCCCTCACAAGAGGGACGATCGACCCTGCGCCCAACTCGTCCGGCCGGTCAACCCCGTACGATGCGAGATCCTGAGCCACGAGAACAATCTCTTGTGCCTGCAGTAAACGGACCTCTTCCAAGATTGATGAGGTATTGCGGCTGCGTTGGCTCCCACGGAATGACGGTATGGCACAAAACCCACAAGAGCGGTTGCAACCCTCAGCAACCTTGATGTACGACCATGGGCGCTCAGCGGGAGGCCGATGCAAGTTCAGCAAATCCATCGTCGGCATTGGCGCCTCAGCGACCGGAATGAGGCGTCGTTGTTGCCGCTCGGTAATCGCTCCGCCGAACCCAACCACCGCATCGACTTCGGGGAGTTCAGCAGCAAGTTCATCGCCATAACGCTCTGCCATACATCCGGTGACGACAAGCCGCGAGCCGCTTCGGCGAGCCTCATCGAGTTGAAGAATGACCTCGATTGATTCTTTACGCGCTTCTTCAATGAACGCGCATGTGTTCACCACGACGACATCGGCATCAAAGGCATCATCGGTCGGAACGAGACCATCGGTGAGCAATGTTCCGACGATTTTGTCGGAATCGACCTGATTTTTAGGACAGCCAAGCGTCTCCAAATAAAAACGGCCATCTCCTTGCTCGGTCACCCGCCTGACACTATCCGTCCGGCATGCAACTTCTGTGGGCAGAAAGACACCCGATCACAGCAGGCCTTCGAGATGGCAGCTTCAGATCTGACCGTTCTGCCGGAGCAACTCAAATTCTTCAACCGTCATGAGCACAGCACGGGCCTTTGAACCCTCGCTCGGACCTACCACTCCTCGCTGCTCGAGAAGATCCATAATTCGGCCTGCTCGCGCGAAGCCCACTTTGAGTTTGCGTTGCAACATCGAGGTCGATCCGAGTTGGCTCCGAACGACAAGTTCCACGGCTTGTCGCATGATGACTGCGTCTTCATCGTCATCCCCGGCCGAAAATGCGTGAGCATCAGAGGTGACATCAGCAAAATCGCTTGCTCCCCCGGCGCCACCGCCCGCAGCCGATGCCTCATCGCCTTCAACCTCGCTTGAGTAGATCGGTTCAGGAGCCTGCGCCCGCCAATGTTCGACAACCTGTCGCACCTCTTCTTCGCCGACCCAAGACCCTTGAATACGGTTCGCCACCGACGAGTTACCGGGTAGTAGCAGCATGTCGCCCTGACCGACCAACCTTTCGGCTCCTGGCTGGTCGAGGATGACCCGAGAGTCGGTGAGGCTCGAGACGGCGAAGGCCATGCGCGCAGGCACATTCGCTTTAATGACTCCGGTGATCACGTTCACCGATGGCCGCTGTGTCGCGACAATGAGGTGAATACCAACGGCTCTCGCCTTTTGCGCTATTCGGGTAATCGACTCTTCAACGTCGCGTGCCGCAACCATCATGAGGTCGTTTAACTCGTCGACGACGATGACGATGTACGGCATATGTTCGTACTCGGCTGCATCACGCCCTGCAGGCACCTGTAGAGATCCTTTGATTACTGCCGTGTTGTAACCCGTGATGTCTCGGTATCCGCATTCGGAAAGGGCGTCATAACGCCGCTCCATCTCTTTGACCGCCCAGCCCAGCGCGTTAGCCGCCTTCTTTGGGTTTGTCACCGGCTGTGTCAGTAGGTGCGGGAGACGCTGATACTGACCCATTTCAACCTGCTTAGGGTCAATCAAAATGAGACGCACTTGGTCTGGTGTCGTCCGCATGAGCAGAGACGTAATGATGCAGTTGATCCCGCTCGACTTACCCGCACCTGTTGCTCCTGCGATCAACATGTGCGGGGTCGTCGCAAGGTTCAAAAAGACTGCTTTGCCTGCAATGTCTTTTCCGATCGCAACTTCAAGTGGATGTGTGGCCTTTTTCGCTTCTTGTGAGACGAGAAGATCGCCGAGCGCGACAAGTTGCCGTCGGGCATTTGGAACTTCAACGCCGATTGCCGAGCGGCCTGGAATCGGAGCAAGGATGCGCACATCCGTCGCGGCCATTGCGTACGCAATGTCTTTTTGGAGGCTCGTCACTTTTGCAACTTTGACGCCGGGGCCAAGTTCGAGTTCATANCGAGTAACCGTTGGGCCNACCGTGAAACCCACGAGCTGGGTATCAACACCGTGTTGCGAAAGTGACTCTTGCAGGGTTGCCCCACGTGCCTCGACCGACTTCATGTCAACCGACTGCTCACCNGCCTTTTCCAGTATCGCCATTGAAGGCAGATGCCATTCGCCCGGCTTCACTGGTGCTGCAGGAACAGGAGCGGCTTCAGATTGAGCAGGTGCAGCCTTGGATGCCCCCTTCTTCTGCGGTGCCTTAGGTGAGGGCTCCGCAAACTCGTCATCGTCGGCACCGTCATAAAGAGTTGGAGAAATAGCAAGAGGATCGAGCGTCGGTTGAGGCTCATCAATGTCGTCATCGGCTTCTTCTTGTGAACGTCGCCGTTCCTCAGCACGTTCGCTCTGCAAGGTGGCGAGGTTTGACATTGACTGACGAAGGAACTTCGCTACGGGACGGGCTCCTGCTGCGACCCCCGTCCCGGTCAGCACCGCCATCCTCCGCAGCGATGCTCCAGTGATAAGCGCAATGGAGCCGATGAAGGCTGCGATGAGAACCACCACCGCTCCTGCGGGTGCGGCAAGGCGCTGCAAAGCCTCACCACCGGCCACGCCGAGGAGACCTCCAGCCGAACCGAGCGCATCGAGGTCGGTCAACGAAGTTGGCGTGCGGATGACATGAATGAACCCGAGAGATGACAACACCGCAAGCACCCAACCCAAACCGAGACGAATTGGTTGTTGCGGCTCGTGATCACGAAGCACTGCCACGCCACTACCGATGAGCACAATAGGCAGAGCATGACGCCCGACGCCGAGGAACCAACTAAGGAATGTGCCTGCGCCGTCGCCGGCAGGGCCCGCAAGCGAAAACCACACCCCAAGGATGAGCAACACGCCAATCGCAATTAACGCAATACCGAGCAGGCCTCCATCGTCGCTCTTTGCGGCCTCACGCCCAGCTGAATGCGCGCGCGAATGGCCGCCCTTCGTAGCCTTCTTCGCTGACCCCTTCTTTTGGGCTGCGGGGCGCGACTTTGGGGCATTTTTGCCATTTGCCATGCACCTCTAACGGTACCAACGCGGCGCCCTTTGGTTCAGCCATACCCCGCTATGACGCTTGAACGCCAAGTATGCGACCTTCGCCCGACAGGAGCACGAGCAGTGTCCCCCCTTTTTCGTTCACCACGGTTGCATCGATGATGGCAGTTCCATCTCCAGTGCCCTGCACCGCAACATCGACAATCACTGGTTGCGACAACTCGGCATCGATCTCATTGAAGAGTTTCGTTGGGTCAATGTCGATCGCCGCAGCCCGAAACGTCGCTCCTTCAGCGGGCAATGTTTCACCGGCAGAGGAAAGTTCACCCTCTTCGAACCGATACGTCGTTGCGTACATGCCGGAAGCCTCCCCCGAATCAGATTCAGCGGTTTCGGCAAGGATGAGAGTGACCCCTGTGAGGTCGGCCGAGACTTCGAAGTACTCAAGGCCACTGCCAATCGACGATTCGAGGGCACTAATAGCCACCGGAATATCGTCGACCAACGGCCGAGCACTGTCTGCTGACGAACCACACCCTGCGATACCAACGGCAGCAATAGCAACCAGCCATGCGACTCGCATCAGGTTTCCATGACAACCGGAACGATCATCGGTCGACGTTTCGTTCGATCGTTGACAAACCGCCCGGCAGAGCGCCGAACCTCTCGTTCGAGCGCTTCGACATCTCTGATGCCGTCAGCGAGGGCTCGTTCGACCGACGCAGCCACCGTGTCACACGCCTCATCGAGAAGATCTTCAGCCTCTGGGGCATACACCCACCCGCGAGTGATGATCTCCGGGCCAGTGAGCACCGACCCAGATTGCACATCAACCGTCACCACAACAACGACGACACCTTCTTCGGCGAGCACCCGTCGGTCGCGAATGACTCCAGTGCCGACATCGCCGATGATGCCGTCGACATAGACATACCCGGCAGGAACCCGGTCAACGTGGCCAGCGCCCTCGCCATCGAGCAACAACACATCACCGTCTTCGCACAGCAACACTCGGTCATCAGCGAGACCCATGACTCGACCAAGAGCAGCGTTCGCAACAAGGTGTCGGTATTCGCCGTGTACGGGAACAAACCACTCGGGCTGCACGATCGAGAGGTACGTCTTGATGTCATCAGCCTGAGCATGACCGGTTGCATGAACATCGGCGACACCAGAGTGAACGACTTGCGCTCCTCGACGCAGCAGCCCATCGATGACTCGGTTCACATTGTTCTCATTACCCGGAATTGCATGACTCGACAGCACGACAGTGTCGCTGTCACCAAGTTGCACGAAACGATTCTCTCCTCGAGCGAGCAGCGCAAGGGCTGACATCGGTTCACCCTGGCTACCGGTGGAAATCACACAGATTTCGCCTGGCGAGTACCGATCGATGTCTTCTACATCAATGAGTGACGTGTCAGGAATTGAGATGACACCAAGGTCTCGTCCGAGTTGAACGTTCTTGCGCATGCTGAGACCGAGCGTCGCAACTTTTCGACCTGCGGCGATGGCTGCATCGGCAATCTGCTGGATGCGATGCAAATGACTCGCAAAACTCGCAGTGATGATGCGCCTGCCTTCATGCTCGGCGAAGACCTGGCGGAGCACGCTGCCGACAGAGGTTTCGCTCGGGGCAAAGCCAGCCTCCTCTGCGTTCGTTGAATCTGCAAGCAGCAAGCGGATTCCTTCTGAGCGCGCAATCTCCCCAAGACGGGCAAGATCGCAACGCCGATCATCAACCGGTGTGAGGTCAAGTTTGTAGTCGCCCGAATGCAAGATGACGCCCTGCTCGGTGCGAACGACAATTGCATGAGCATGCGGCACCGAGTGGGTGACCGGCACAAATTCGACCTCAAATGGACCGATCGACACCCGGTCACCGTCGTTCGTTGGCACGAAATCAACTCTGCCGAGAAGACCGGCTTCTTCAATGCGGTTCCGCGCCAGGCCNAGGGTGAGCTTCGACCCAAAGACCGGCAAAGAAGTATTCCGGCGATCACCAATTCCGTGTTCGTCACGCAAAAGGAACTGAATGCCNCCAACGTGATCTTCGTGGCCGTGGGTTGCGACAAGACCAACGATCGATGACGCGTTCTCCCGCAAGTAGGTGAAGTCGGGTAATACGAGATCGATGCCGTGCAGGTCGGCCGACGGAAACATGATGCCGCAATCGATCACCAGAATCGATCGGTCAACGTCTGTTCCTTGTTCGATTGCGAGACAGTTTCGGCCGATTTCTCCGAGACCGCCGAGTATGACGATCCGAACCGGTTCAGCCACGTGCTGACACCAACTCTGCGTAAATTCGACGAGCCTCGTCTTCAAGACCGGCCGGCGCATCACCTAACGGGAGTCGGCACTGACCCACCTCGAAACCGAGGGTTCNCATCATCGCTTTTGACGGAATTGGGTTAGGGGTGAGGTCTCCAGTTTCNAACGCGAAACTTGGCAACATTCGCTGGTTNATCGCTGTCGCCGCCGCAAGGTTGCCTCTCTCGAGCGCTGCGAACATGTCGACATGGTCGGGAGCCGTCCAGTGGGTCGCAACACCGATCGTTCCCACGGCGCCCACCGACAACAGCGGAAGGGTGAGACCGTCATCGCCGCTGTACACCTCGAAATCTGACGGTGCTTCGCGAATAACTCGAGCAGTTTCAGCAGGGTTCGCTGCGGCGTCTTTCAATCCGATGACGTTCTTCTCTTCATGGGCCAACCGAAGCAATACCTCGGATGAAACCTTCCGGCCTGTTCGAACCGGAATGTCGTAAATCACTTGCGGCAGATCAACCGCTTGGGCAATGGCACGTAAATGCTGCTCGATACCTGCCTGCGAAGGTCGGTTGTAATAGGGGCACAGCGACAAGATTCCGTGGACTCCAAGCGCCTTTGCCCGCAGCGAGAGTTCGACCGAGTGAGCGGTGTTGTTGCCAACAGTGCCCGCAATGACCGGGACGTCGACAGCCTCAATCACCGCTGAAAACATCGAAAGTTTTTCGTCATCGGACAACGCTGGCGACTCGCCAGTGGTGCCGCACACGACAAGACCCTCGTTGCCCTCGTCAACAAGCCGACGTGCAAGTCGCTGAGCTACGTCGAGATCAACGTTGCCGTCACCCCCGAATGGAGTGATCAGAGCGGTGAGGATTCGTCCGAACGTTGGCGATGACATGCAGCCCAAAGACTAGTGACCCGACGACACGTCGCCACGCTTAGGAAATCTCTTCACCCAGTTCGAACTTGAGGTATTCCGAACCGGTGTCTTCCCAATCTTCAAACTGAATGACGTTCATGTCCTCGAATCGGCGACGGAGCCATGATTCGTTGCGATCCAGAAGCCCGAGCTTCTTACAGTTGGGCACGATCTTCGAGAACAACATCTGCTGGAACACATCGCGGGTCGGGTCACGCAACACCAGCGGAACAACATCTTTCGGGTTCACACCCTGTTTTTCCCATACCTCTTGCTGCAAAAAACGATCGCGCATACGAATGGCTGCCTCGAAGGCAAACTCTTGCCGCTCCATCAATTCGCGATCGGTCATCTCGGAGTACACCTCTTTCAGCGACAAAACACCGAACGCAACATGTCGAGCTTCGTCGCTCATGACGTAGCGAAGCAGTTGCTTCAGGAGAGGCTCTTCAGTCATTTGGTGCATGAATCCGAATGCCGCAAGAGCGAGACCTTCGACCATGACCTGCATGCCGAGATAGGTCATATCCCAACGCGAGTCTTCGATGATGTCATCGAGCAACATCCGAAGGTGTGCGTTGACTTGGAATCCTCCGTCCATTTTCTCGTCGAGATAGCGAGCGAAGACCTCAACGTGACGGGCCTCATCAACAACTTGAGTTGCGGCATACAGTTTGGCGTCATACCACGGAACCGTTTCGGTGATTTTGGCAGTGCACAGCAATGCACCTTGCTCACCATGAAGGAACTGCGACAGCGTCCAACGGCGACTATCAATGCCGAATTCGAGCCACTCTTTATCGCCCCACTTCTCGACGACAGTGCCGGCGTAATGGTCAGGGCTGAGACCGGCAGAAAATGCCGCCTGGTCAGAGGTCACGACCTCGTCGAGTTGGATTTCGGTGTCCCACGGCAAGTCGGTCGTGCCGTTCCACTGTCCTCCCTTCGCCTTTTCGTACAACTTTCGAAGTTGTGGCCTTGCAAGCGAGTAGTCCCAGGTGAAAATGGCGTCCGCGTTGTCCTTGACAACGTGTTCGACTTCATCAACATCGACGTTGGATACCGACAGGATTGCCTCGATATCATCGATTTCGTCACGGCCAATGATGTCAGCGTTTGCTGCGTGACCTGTTGGTTGTTCGGTGGTGCTCATGATGTGCTCCTGTTGAGGGATGCGGCTGTGCCAGAAAACGACTCCGGCAAGGCCACTGCGGTGATGATTGGGCGGAGAAATTGGCGGGCGACATCAGGGTCACTGAGGTCAACTGATTCGTCCGGTGAGAGGAAATAAGAGACGGTGAGGCGCGCGACAAGGTCGATCAATCTGTGAGTCGCCTCTCGACCGATGAGGGGGTCAAGTTGCGGTGAGAGCGCAACTGTTGCCATTCGAATGATTCTCGGCAGTCCGGTTGCGGTGAGTTGGCCAAGTGCTTCACCTGGCTCAGAACTCAGCATCATTGCGAGATGAGAGTGGGTGCGCAGGAGCGAAGTTGCTGCGGCAACGCTAAGGGCAACAACATCTTCGACGGTGTCAAGGCCATCGATCTCTGCGAGCACCTGCTCGAAAAACTGGTGCAATTCGCGGACGTGCAACGCTTCGAAGAGCACATCGCGACCTCCCGGGAACAGTCGGTATACCGAAGCACGCGATACGCCTGATTCTTGGCAGATGTCGTCAATCGTCACCTTTGAGAAGCCAAGACGGTGGATGCAGACGAGCGCCGCATCGAGGACTGCGTGTTCAATAACTGCAGAGTCTTTTCGCAATGTGGCGTCCGTCACATCTGAGACATTATTGCCATAAATGTCTCACGTCAACTGTGAGGTAACCCGCTCACCCATCAGGTAGCCGGTAGTCGGCGTATTGCGCCCGCAGATCTTTCTTTGAAAATTTGCCCACACTAGTTTTTGGCACCTCGGTGATGAACTCAACCGCATCCGGCAGTTGCCACCGGGCCACCCGGCCACGAAGAAAGTCGATCACCTCTTCGGAGGTGATGTCGCTACCTTCAGCCCGCACAACACAGGCCAACGGACGCTCTGACCATCGCGGGTGCTGCACCCCAATCACTGCAGCCTCGGCAATCCCTGGGTGTGACATCAGCTCGTTTTCCAACTCAACAGAAGAGATCCACTCGCCTCCAGACTTGATGAGATCTTTTGTTCGATCTAGGAGTCGAACCCTTCCCCGCTCATCAACGCTCGCAACGTCACCTGTACGCAGCCAGCCATCGGAAGTGAAACTCTCGTTCGCTCGCTCGTCGTTGTAATAAGTCTTCGCGATCCAGTTGCCGCTGACCTGCAATTCTCCGCTCGACTCGCCATCCCAATCGACCCGCTCTTGCGAATCTGGATCAACGACGCGCATCTCAACACCAAACGAAATCCGTCCAACCGTCGTCCGGAGTTCAGCTTGCTCATCAATCGACAGATCGTGCTGATCTGCATCGAGATGCGACACCGCGCAGATCGGGCTTGTCTCAGTCATTCCCCACGCTTGAAGAAGCGGGAGTCCCGTTATCTCGCGATAGTCCTCCGAGAGGCCTCGCGGGACTGCTGACCCTCCACAAGGAATCGCCCGCAAACATGACGTATCGCGACCCTCAAGTTCGGGCAGGACCTGCATCCAGATCGTGGGCACTCCTGCAGCAAGGGACACCCGCTCTTCCACAATGAGGTCAGCTAGCGCCTTGCCAGAAAGGTCGGCACCGGGCATCACCATTTTCGCTCCTGTTGCGACACCTGCGTGGGCGAGTCCCCACGCATTTGCGTGGAACATCGGCACCACCGGCATCACGACATCTGATTCTCGCGCTCCGAGCGAATCTGCAGTCATTGTGCCCATGGTGTGGAGGAACGTGCTGCGATGAGAGTAAATGACTCCTTTGGGGTTTCCCGTCGTGCCTGAGGTGTAGCACATGCTTGCGGCACGATGCTCATCAACCGGTTTCCATTCGACTGGAGCCGAGCTCGCCAATAGATCTTCGTAGTTCAACAACTCGAAGCCTGAGAGGTCGTCAGGGATGTCGCCGTCACCGTCATCAATGAGTACAAGATGCTTCAGACGCTCGAACGTCGGCAGCAACGGAGCGAGCAGTGACAGTAACGAGCGATCAACGAAAATCACTTCGTCAGCCGCGTGGTTCACGATGTAGGTCAGTTGTTCTGGGAACAGCCTGATATTCAACGTGTGCAGAACCCGACCGGTGCACGGGGCAGCGAAGTACAACTCAAGGTGTTGCGCGGTGTTCCATGAGAAGGTCGCAACTCGCCCATGTTCAGAAATTTCGAGTGCGTCGAGCACGCCGCCTAGCTGCCGCGTCCTTGTCGCCCACTCGCCGTAATTCGTCCGCTCGCGACCGTTTGCTGTCGCCGTCACCAATTCTTTGTGAGGGTGATACCGCTCCGCTCGATCGAAGAGATGAGAGATATTCAGTGGTACGTCTTGCATGAGGCCTTGCATGACTTGAAACGCTAATCGACTCGGAAACCCAGGCAGAAGGGCTGACAGATATCGTTTGAATGTGACCTCAGAATCGATAGACGAAATCCCGCTCCGCCCCTGGTGGGGCCGAGCGTCGATTGGTGTTTTCGTCGCCCTTGTGATCTGCACCAACATTGCAGCGATCACATGGGCTCGCCTCGTGTTGTCATCGCCCGAAACGCTCCTTGCGCTGTCGTCAAGAAACCGCTATCTCGCTCTTGTGCTCGGCACTGACATCAGCGGAGTTGCCTACTGGCTCATCGGAAGTTCTCGAATCGCAATTGCGTTCGTTGTCTGCCACCTCGCCGGGCGTGCCTACGGCGATCAGATTCTCGCCCTGTTCGTGAAATACCTTGGCGTTGATGAGCCGACGATTGCACGCCTTCGAGCAGGTTTCACGAAAGCTGACTGGGCCCTGATCCCCTTTTTCGTGGGCTCGAATATCGTTGCTGCAATCAGCGGTATCCAACGAACTGCAACCACCAAACTTGCGGCTCTAATTGCTATCGGCCTCATTGCACGTCTTGCCCTCATTCAATGGCTCGCAAATATCTTTAACGAGCAACTTACCGACGCAATAAATGTGCTTCAGAAATACTCGTGGTGGTTTGTCGGCGGCTCCATCATTCTGGTTCTTCTTGCGAACGCAAGAAATGCCCGACGGTCCTGAGGCCCTCGATACTTCCTGTTAATGTTCGATAGAGATCAGAGAACCCCTCGCGAAGAATTGGAGCAACATGCATACCTACGAGTGTTCAAAGTGCGGGATGTCGGTCAATGCATCCTGTGGCGCCTGCAACATCCCCCTCGAGAACGCTGTCCTCACCCGAGATGATGGCTCAACCGTGCAGATCTCAAAATGCCCTGGATGTGAAGGCAAAATCA
>PBWL01000008.1 GCA_002727235.1 Acidimicrobiaceae bacterium | reverse complement strand
GATTCGGTCGCCTGGATGATCCTGAACCGCTCACCACGCCATGTCGTCCACGCTCCTCCGATACGAACTCGCCGCAGAATCTCATCGTTGCGCTCTGACCAGTCTATGTGGCGGTCATCACTGGTGATTTTTGTCGCATAGGTGATCTCACCAACCTGTGGAT
The DNA here is from genome assembly GCA_002727235.1 of Acidimicrobiaceae bacterium. Classification (GTDB taxonomy): domain Bacteria; phylum Actinomycetota; class Acidimicrobiia; order Acidimicrobiales; family Ilumatobacteraceae; genus Casp-actino5. The sequence goes on along the minus strand of PBWL01000008.1, from coordinate 7,525 downwards.
CGGGGTCACCTAGGCCATCTTCAAGACATTTCAACAGCAGTTCAGTTCCGATCACTCCGAGTTTGGCTGTCAGCGTTGCGGCATCAATTTCTGAACTCAACGGCAGCGCTACCGACGCGTACACACCCCCTGCATCTAATGCTTCGACGACCTCCATCACACATGCACCAGTCTCAACGTCGCCAGCGAGAATCGCTCGCTCCACCGGCGCCGCACCACGCCACCGTGGCAATAACGAGAAATGAATGTTGACCATCGAAATCTGTTCGAGCACTGACGGTCGGATGATTTCTCCGTAGGCAACGACGACGCCCAACTCAGCACCACATGATGCTGCGTCAGCGGCAAAGTGGCTGACCGGAAGACCAAGTTCTTGGGCTCGCGCACCAACAGGTGTCGGCGACGTTGCGCCACCACGGCCTCGGCGCCGATCTGGACCGGTGACGACCAACTTGATGTCGTGACCGGCAGCGACAAGAGCGGAAAGCACATCCGCAGACACCTGCGGACTGCCGAGAAAGACAAGCGGTGGAGCGTTCGTCACCGCAGTGGTAGACGACGAAACCCGCGGCGTTCAGGTTCAGGGGCGCTTAACCGCCGGTATTCGGCAAGCGCCTCACTTCGCTGCTCGGGNGTCATACGGTCGAACATCAGNACGCCATGGAGNTGATCAAGTTCATGCTGATACATCCTCGCTTCGAGATCGTCAGCCTCCCGCTCAACCTCGTTGCCATCGAGGTCNATGCCGCGCAGCAACACGCGGCGTGGTCGAATCATCTCAACATAGAGGCCCGGAATCGACAGACACCCCTCGTCGTACACCCACTCACCATCTGATTCGGCGATGACCGGGTTAAAGATCACTTCACGGCCGTCGTCGAGATCCCAGACAAAGATTTGTTTCTGGATGCCGATTTGCGGAGCGGCGAGTGCAATGCCTCCGTTGCTCGTCTCCAGGGTGTCGAACATCTCATCGACCAACCGGACGAGACGACCATCGATATCGGTGATCGGGGCAGCCTCCGATTTCAACACCGGATCGCCAAAGGTACGAATCTCATGCGCCATACGTGGCAGGCTACCTGTCATCGCTCCTCACTACTTTGACGAAGCTCCCGATGCGGCCACAGACCCTCGAACAGTCGAGGTTGTTCTAAACGATGTCGCGTTTTCATTTCAGACCGACACGGGTGTGTTCAGTCACGGGCACCTCGATAGCGGCACTGCGTTGTTACTTCAGCAGGCGCCGCCGCCACCTCCGCACGGCACCTTCGTTGATATCGGATGCGGTGCAGGCCCAATTGCGCTCACTTTGGCTCAGAGATCACCGCAAGCGACGGTGTACGCAATTGACCCGAACAGTCGGGCACGCGAATTAACAAGATCCAACGCGGAACGCCTCTCGTTGGAGGTGACCACCTTGCATCCTGATCAGGTGCCGAGCGAATTGACCGTTGACCTCATCTGGTCAAATCCACCGATACGAATTGGAAAAGACGCACTTCACGCACTGTTAAANNACTGGTTAGGAAGGCTTTCCAAGAACGGCNCAGCACTCTTNGTGGTCAACCGCCATCTCGGAGCAGATTCGTTGCATCGTTGGTTAGAGGGCGCCGGGTGGCGGGTCAATCGCTTGGGATCGCGCAGTGGTTTCCGACTTCTCGAAATCACACACCTGAAAGGTGATGGCAGTGACTAACGCCCCGGATTGACGGCGACCCTAAGTCGGCCCTTCGCCGGACGTTGCCCTAAAGCAAGTGCCCTACCAAGAACCTCAGGGTTAGTCGCTCGCACCTGTCGACGATCGCCCGTGCCGCCGACTCGCACCGAGTCAGGTAACGATTGCACGAAGTCTGCTGCTCCCGTCCCCTCGATGACAGCAATCGCCCCGTACGGCGGAAGCTTTAGCTGTTCCCGTTGGGCACGCTCTATTTCGGTGGCGTCCCCGGGTGCAATTCGAGACATCGCTACAAGTAACGGGTGATCGATCTGTCTCGTCTGCACGATGAGTCGACCGCCGTCGGCCTTTCGTCCGACGAGGCGGGCAGCCCGAGTAAGCAAGCTCAATGTCTGCTCGCCCGCGCGAAACCGCGGTGCCAACACCTCGCTGTCGATGTCCAGTACGACCACGGTGTCGGCGTGCGTAACGCGATGGAGTACCGCTTCGGTACCAACAAGCACTTCAACCGCAGGGCCACTCGACCAGTCGGGCTCGGTGTCAGCATCGACGACCCGCGCCGGACGACCTGCTGCGGCCGCCAGTTCTTTCACGAGTCGCGCGGTGCCAGGACGAAGATTTGAGAATGACATACCATGACAATTGAGGCACGTCATCGGTCTCTCAGATCCGCATTTCGCACACGACAACAAATCATCATCTGGTTGAGACATCACTGATTCGCAGCGCTCACAGGTTGCCAGTTCACGACACGATCGACACGCCAACAATTTCGACGTGCCTTTGCGGTTAACCACGCACAGCACACGACGAGAGGGATTGCGAAGTTCTTCAATCACTGTTGACGAAAGCCGGCCACCGGGAGCGGAGGAATCATTTGAAAGGTCGGCAATCACGATCTCTGGCCAGCCCGTGATTTCTCGCTCCCTCGATGGCGCCTCAATCACTCGTTCATGCAGCGCTTCCGGTGTTGGCGTGGCCGACACCAAGATCAAAGGTATGCCGCTGCGACGTCCCCGCTCTGCGGCAACCTCGCGAGCGTGCCAAGTTGGAGAGGCTTCCGATTGGAGGCGCTCGTCATGCTCGTCAATCACCATGATCGAACCCAATTCGGGCAGCCTCGCGAAGACGGCAGTCCGCGTTCCGATAACAACATCCACTCCGGCCGCAGCTCGCGCCCACTCGTGCGGAAGTAACGCAGTCGTCACTCCAGCCCTTGCTACTCGGGACTTCAAGATGGTGGCGTCGTCAACTCCGGGCACCACCACAAGCACTGGGCCTCGTTCAACACAACTCCATAGCGATGGGAGCACATCAGAAGTAGGTGGAAGGCGCAACACTCCACCGTTGCGTGCGAGCAACCGAGTCGTTGCAGGAGACCGAGGCTCTGGCGACAACGTTGAGTACGTCGCGGTTCCGATAGACCGCACCACTCGGGGCGGCGAAGCCGCTCGGAAAAATTGTGATCGTCTACCCGCCCATCGTTGAGCCGACCACTCTGCGAGTCCGATCACCAATTCGTCGGGTCCGGAACCAGAAACGCGCCGCAGAGGAAGGAGTTCGTCAGCCGGTAACGCATCACTCGGGTCAAACTCTTTAACCCAGCCACCAATCTTTCGACCGTGAAGGTCAATTCGGACGATCGAGCCGATCGTGATCTCTGCCGAAAGTTCGTCGGGTATTCGGTAGTCGAACGCGCGGTCAGGCCCTGAACGATCGCATAGTACGCGGGCGATGTTTGGGCGAGCAGTCACTCACACGCCAACGGCAGACTTGAATTCATCGAGTCGCAACAGCGTCTCCCATGAGAAGCCCTCACGCCCAAAGTGGCCGTACGCTGCGGTTCGTTGATAGCCGGGCCGCAACAGATCAAGGTCACGAACGATTGCTCCTGGGCGAAGGTCGAACACCTCTCGAACTGCAGCGACGATGGCATCTGGATCAACCTGTTCTGTACCGAACGTGTCGACGAGGATGCTCATCGGGTGGGCGACACCAATTGCGTAGGCAACCTGTAGCTCACAGCGACTCGCTGCACCGGAGGCGACAACGTGTTTTGCAACCCAGCGGGCCGCGTAAGCCGCAGACCGGTCAACCTTTGATGGGTCCTTTCCGCTGAAGGCCCCGCCGCCGTGGCGACCCATGCCTCCATACGTGTCGACAATGATCTTTCGGCCCGTCAGCCCACAGTCACCCTGAGGGCCACCGATGACAAACCGGCCCGTCGGGTTGATGAAGATCTCGTAGTTGTCGCCGGCGAACTGCTCGGGAATGACCGGGTTGATCACTTGTTCAATGAGATCGGGACGAATGACGGTGTCGCGATCAATGCCATCTTGGTGTTGAGTGGAAATAACGACGTTCTTGAGACCGATCGGGCGACCGTCTTCGTATTCGAAGGTGACCTGTGTTTTGCCATCGGGGCGCAAGTACGGAACCTGCCCTTTGTGGCGAACTTCAGCAAGTCGTTCCGCCATGCGATGCGCAGTCCAGATTGGAAGGGGCATGAGCTCTGAAGTCTCGTCACACGCGTAGCCGAACATCATGCCTTGGTCGCCGGCTCCTTGCAGGTCAAGGTCGTCGTCGGAGGGCCCAGATGATCGCACTTCTTCGGATGCATCGACACCCTGGGCGATATCGGCACTTTGTTCGTCGATCGAAACGATGACGCCACAGGTGTTGCCATCAAAACCGGCATTGGCATCGTCATAACCAATATCGGTAATCGTCTTTCGAACAATCTTTGGGATCTCGACGTATTCCGAGGTCGTCATTTCTCCTGCAACCACACACAGCCCGGTGGTCACCATCGTCTCACATGCGACTCGACCCGCTGGGTCGACTTCAAGAATTGCATCGAGAATTGAGTCGCTGACTTGGTCCGCAACTTTGTCGGGATGACCCTCAGTCACGCTTTCTGATGTAAATGTCCAGCGGGCCACGTCGACTCCTCCGTTTGCAGGTTCAGCGATTCTTATGTTCAAACAAGAACCGTAGCGAATCTCACGTCACCCTCGAGCAGGGGCGCTGTGAATTCAGTTGGTGGGGCTGACGCGACCGACATCTACCGAGCGCATCGACGTTCGTATCCTAACGATTTCGTTGACAACACCGACGGCAATCTCCGCTTTCGAACGCAGTGTCAGGTCTCGCTCTCCGTCGGCCGAAACCAGAGTGACAGCATTTGTTCCGTGAGCAAACCCCACCCCTTCAGCGCTGACATCGTTTGCGACAACCAGGTCGAGGCACTTGCGAGCGAGTTTTGACCGGGCGTTTGTGACGAGGTCACAGGTTTCAGCTGCGAAACCAACGATGGTTTGATGAGGCTGACGGTTTCGCCCAATTGCTTCAAGCAAATCTGGTGTCGGCTCAAGAATGACCTCTGGGACACCGCCCGCCTTTTTGATCTTGCCGTCGACGGAATCTTTCGGCCGAAAGTCAGCTACTGCCGCGGCCATGACGACGATGTCGGCCGTGGGAGCAACGTTGTCGAGAGCAATTTGCATCTCGGCGGCGGTCTCAACTTGAATTCGGTCAGCTGTTGGGGATGTCGGAAGTTCAGTCGTGGTAACCACTGTGACGTTGGCACCTCGGCGCACACACTCTTCGGAGATCGCATGGCCCTGCTTGCCCGATGACCGGTTTGCAATCACTCGAACTGCGTCAATTGGCTCACGGGTACCACCGGCGGTCACCACCACGTTGAGGCCCTCCAAGTCTCGGTCAGCAAGGGCTCGTTCGGCTGCTGACACGATATCTGCAGGGTCTGCGAGGCGGCCCTTACCAATATCGCCACCAGCGAGGCGTCCCGCCTCAGGCTCAACGATATGCACTCCTCGAGAGCGCAACAATTCGATATTCGCTTCTACCGCAGGGTGTTCCCACATTTCTGTGTGCATTGCTGGGCACACCACCACTGGGGCTCGGGTTGCGATCAAGATGTTCGTGAGAAGGTCAGTTGACAAACCGTGCGCATACGCAGCGAGCACTCGTGCGGTTGCGGGTGCTACGAGTACCAAGTCAGCACCTTGACCGAGCGTGGTATGAGGAATTGGGTCTGTACCTTCCCATAGCGAGGTTCGAACCGGTTCTGATGCAAGGGCGCTAAAGGTGGTTGACCCAACGAAATGCTGAGCTCCACCTGTCATCACCGGGGAAACGTGGGCTCCCGCGTCAACGAGGCGACGGCATACCTCAATGGCTTTGTAGGCAGCAATGCCTCCACTCACACCGAGAACTATTCGCTTGCCCTCGAGCATGGCGTCTCACTCAGGAATCTGCTTCGGCGTCGGCATCGAAGCCTTCGCCGACAGGAAGGTCGACTTCTTCGACCTCTTCGACTGGTTCGCCCCAAAGAATCTTGTCGGCCGTGATTTCTTCAAATGCGACACTCAACGGCTTGCGGGCAGTCGAGGAGACCTGGGGCGGAATCATGTGCCCGAGACCACCACCCAGTTGATTGAAGTATGAGTTAATGTCTCGCGCGCGACGAGCCGCGAGGGTAACAAGGCCAAACTTTGAGTCGATACGATCGAGAAGCCCCTCAATCGGCGGATTCACCATGGTTTCATTCGACTGTGACACGTTGGAGAGTGTATCGGGGTTATCGGCGTGAGCGTTCGTTCACAATCACTGCGAGCATGTCATCAACCGTCTGTTCGAGATCATCATTTGTCAGCACATGGTCAGCAATCGCCCGCCCCACAGGCTCTTCAGCTTCAGCTTTCTTTAGTCGGGCGAAGATTTTGTCATTTGCATCACCACGCCCACGTAAACGCCGCTCCTGTTCCTCACGTGAGGGTGGGAGCAGGAAGATCAAAATGGCTTCGGGGTACTGCTGTTTCACCTGTCGGGCACCATCGAGTTCGATTTCGAGTACAACATCTCGGCCCTCAATGGCCGAATTGTCAGGTGCGGGAGTGCCGTAATAGTTGCCTAGAAATTCTGTCCACTCGAGAAACCCATTCGATTGGATCCGTTCTTCAAACTCCTTCGCTGAACAGAACACATACGCATCCGGTGACTCGCCATCGCGCCGATCTCGAGTAGTCCACGAACGACTCAACCACAGTTGCGGGTCACATGCCACGAGTCGATTTACGATCGTGCCTTTTCCAACCCCGCCAGGGCCCGACACCACAATGATGAGTGGGTTGTAGTGCTCAGACACCGAGTTCCTCGAGCAACGCTGCACGTTGTTGCGAACCAAGACCCTGAATCTTGCGATTGTGCGCAATGCCGATGTCATCCATAAGCCGGCGAGCCTTTACTTTTCCTACTTTTGGCAGCGACTCAAGAACCGAAAGCACTTTGATGCCCCCGATAAGAGGATCGTCGCTCGCCAATACGTCGTTAAGTGTCATCGAGTGATTCTTGAGGCGGGCCTTCACCGCAGCTCGAGCAGTGCGAGCCTCCGCGGCCTTTGCGAGAGCGGCGGAACGCTGCTCGTCGGTGAGGCGCGGTGGAGAAGCCATATCTCGAATTTACCGTCGATGACCGCAATGGCGACGACTCAGTGATCAGAGAGGTGCGATTCCAGCAGATGTGAATTCAGAGACCGAATGCAGCCCACGAGACGACGCATAGGCAAGTAGTTGGTCTTGAATGTCGATGATCGCAGCCGGATTCGCAAACGTTGCGGTGCCTACCTGCACCGCTTGAGCGCCAGCGAGCATGAGCTCGGCTGCACCCCAACCGTTCACCACCCCACCGACTCCGACAATTGGTACGTCAGGCAGAGCAACTCTCACGTCAGCTACCGCTCTCACCGCAATCGGATGAATCGCCGGACCTGAGACTCCTCCTCCCCCATTGCCGAGCACTGGCCGAGCCGTATCGGGGTCAAAG
>PBWL01000007.1 GCA_002727235.1 Acidimicrobiaceae bacterium | reverse complement strand
GTCGTTCTCAACTTTAGTTGGGCGTGGATACCGAAAACTGCCTGAGGGAAGATCTCAAAACCATTGGGGTCGTAGCGACCGGGGTAGCGGGGGGTGCTCCGGTCCTAATTTCAGGGACTGCTGGCCAACACGTATCTCATGTTCGCGTCAACTATCGGGCCGTAACTCTTTTGGCAGTTCTGGATGAAATCAGAGCCACTTCGTGCAGCGTTAACTGCTTAATTCCTCTTTTATTGAGAATCGGCGGTTGTACTCGTTGAGTTGCGTGAGGCTTACTCAAAGAGCCGGGCTTGACTTTCAGTCAGTTTGCCAATGGCGCTCAGCGAAATCTGCCTAGATCCATTTTTCTGAGGAGGTCCAGCCGCATCCCACACAGGACCGCTTGCCCCGTCGTAAACGACGGCACCTTCGCCAAGTTCGTTGAACTTGACGATCACCAGACGTTTTGCTTCAGTTCCCGACGCAGACAACGCAATCGATGATCGTGTCGTGGCCTTGATTTCCACTTTTTGACCAGAATCATCGACCGCGTCAAAGCCTCTGTTGGATGGTGCCATCAACCGAAGGTTTAACGCTGACGCTGCGAATACTTCACCCAGTGATCCGACTAGGTGGCCGTCAGGGGAGAAGGGTCGTCCGGTTAGTTCTGACAGTTCGCGGCATTCGTCGAAGATTCGACGGATGCGTTCAGTCACTGTCGGGTCCACATACACAGATTGCCACACCTTCCGTTCAGGGCTGATCCCGTCCTAAGGTCCTTGCATGTCACGCGTTTTTAAGAGTGGCAAAAAGAAGTGAAACCTGAGAGGACCCTGTACCGGAAGGTGCTCTGAAAGAAGAGATCCACATGACCAAAAAAATCCGATTTTGGGCCGAATACGACGTAAAGCCAGGCTGTATTGACCAGTTACGAGAAGTAGTCCAACAACAATCTCGATGGGCAGAAGATGGCGAACCAGGTTCGTTAGCAATGAACTGGTATCTGAGTCCAGACGGAAGCCGTCTCTACACGTTTGCCACCGAAGAAGATATGGACGCAACCTGGTTTCACAGCAAACGTTGGTCAGAAAACCCTTTCGCTGAACCTTTCGGTGAACTAGTAGAGACCAGGCGAATGTGCATGTATGGCCCGATCGACGACAAATACAAAGAGTTAATGTCCAAAGCGGGCATCGAGATTGAGTACTTCGAATGGCTGACTGGATTCGATCGCCAAACCAACTAAGCCAACTAAATTAATAAAACAACTCGAACCACGGGTCAGCCTGCAGTCGCATAGTGCGCAACTCTCGCCCCTGACGACCAACCCGCAGCCGTCTGAACAAACGACCGGGAACAGCCAGCCGATCGAAGGTGGCGGTGTTGGTATCGAGGCCCTTGTTGGTCAGGTGTTCTCAGGAGTGTCTGCGCAAAGTGATCCGCCCATGAACTCGGCGTAGTCCTTGCCGTCGTTCGAGCAGAAATATTCCTCTTCGTCGTTGTTGATCCAGCCCCAATCGTCATCTCCGTCATCGCAACTTCCGTCGACGTCGATGCAGATACATGGTTCACCGTTCGGACACATCGGGTCATTGATGGTTTCCCAGCTCGCTGAGGACTCATAATCATCCTCACCTAAACCCAAATCGCTGCCTTCCATGACGTCGACTCCGCACTCCATCGCTGCCGCCATGAAGGCGAACAGGAACATCATTGCTTCTTCGGACTCAGGTTCTTCGTTCATGTTGAAAAGAGCAGCCACGTTTTCGGTCTCGTCGCCCAGGGATTCAGCCATGCACTCGGCTTGTTCTTCCGTTCCTCCCATTTCGGCAATCATGAGCGCAAGCATTGCGGTCTGGTCAAGGCAGCTTGTGAAACCCTGCATCCAAACTTCATCTTCCTCAGTCTCGAGTGAGTCGAGATCGGACAAGCCTTCAATTCCCATGGTGGTGACTGCCCATTCGGCAAGACACATCGCTGTGTTTTGAGATAGCGCTCCACCGATTTCAGGATCGTTCATTAACTCGTCAGCAAGCACCGACACCAGTAGGTTGTCGGATTCTGATGATTGCTCTTCGTCGCTTTGTGAGGCGGAGGAATTGGCTGCAGCGGAAGTCGTTTCGGCTGGTTCGACTTCGTTGCCTCCGCAGTTGACAGTCAGAGTGAGTGCAAAGGCAGACACCAACAGACCGCGAATAGTTTTGCTGATTCTCATGACCTCACCTTTTCACAAATAGTAAACGAAACTGATNTTTTGAATGAATGATGTGTTGCTCTTCTCGTTAGCGCTGTTGCCAGAGTTGTANTTCGATGCATGTTTCGGCGAGTAAGTTAAAGAATGGTGAGGTTCGTTCACCAGATTGGGGAAAGCAATGCAAAAGATCTTGAACGCCCGTATTTCTCTGCTCGTGTTGGGTCTCATGATGACCCTTCTAGGGCTCGGTAACCTTGTGGGAGCTGAGGATTGGGCAAAAGACCAGTGGACCGGTGCTCAAGGACGTGAGCTCGATATTGCAACGAGCGTTGAGTTGGCGTGGGGCACCAAAATCGTCACTGTCGGTCTGACGATCTTGATTCTCAGTTTCATCTTGAGTGGGGTAGCGAGGGCACGGTTCGGCGTCATCGCGATCGTGCTCTTTTTGGCCGGCGAGATTTTCACTGTGAGTTCTCTATCGGCGAAGGGCTACGGCGAAGATGCATCGATCCCGGTGCTGCTGATCATCGTTCCACTGTTGATCACCCTGTGGGCGTTGGTGTCCTGCGCAACGGGCTGGAACGAGAAATCCGCGGAAACCACTTGAAGCAACGCATCGACTGCACGATCAGGACCGCGAACAACTGAGATCGGTGTTGGGTTTCGCATGAGATTGACTTCGGNCATCANTTAGCCATCATCNGAGTATTGAGCATTCGACAAGTTCCCTCAGGCAGACTGTGGCTATGCGTTTTGCTCGTCGAATCGTTTCGGCACTCATCATGACGATCGCTGCTGCTGGCGCGATCAGAGTGAAGGGTCGGGGAGGAACTCCGCCGCGCCACGGCGGGTGGCGACCGGTTCGCATTCCTCCACATGACGGTGGCGCTGAATGACAGTCTGGCTCGCCGGCGCTGGCGTCGTCGGCCACCGACTCTCACAACTCTGCGGTGACGAACGGTTGAGTCCGTTTGATCCGCGACGCGACCCATTCCCCGAACTCGCAGCAGGTGACATNGTTGTCCTTGCGATTCCTGGACGCCATCGAGGACTTGTGGAACAGATTGGTCGTCACGGGGCGTCAGTCATCACCCTGGCTGATGACCTTGACGACACTCAGCAACTATTTGACTTGGGCGCTTTATTNTCCTCGAACGATGCCGCACTCGTGGTCGGAGCCGGCATGTCTCCGGGTCTTTCTGGGCTNCTCGCTAGACATCTNTCGTCACGCCTGCATCGAGTAGACGAACTACATGTTGCGATGCATGGCACNGCGGGTCCGGCTTGTGCGCGAGTNCACCATCGTTCACTGAGTGGCCGGTCACCTGGCTACATCGACGGTGAATGGAAGGANTTTCANGGCGGATCAGGTCGCGAGTTGTGCTGGTTTCCTGANCATGTCGGAGCAGTCGACTGCTACCGAGCTGGGTCTCCGCTCCCGATCTTGTTACACCGAGCATTTCCAGAAACTCAACGTATTTCGTCTCGTCGATCAGCAACTCGACGNGACCGTCTCACCGCACGTCTTCCAATGCTNCGACCACCTCATGCTGAAGGTGGGGTGGGAGCGCTTCGCGTGGAGGTTCGAGGAGCATCACCTGACGGCGCCCGCGAAACATATGTGATGGGCATCGCAGAGCTTGTTGGATCGGTTGCAGCGGCCGTGATCGCAGCAATGATCACCGAACTTGAGAGCTCTGGTCTGGCCACTGGCCTTGTGATTCCAGGGGCAACCGACGTGCCCACTAACCGGCTGCTACATCACATCCAAGAGCACGGGATCAGGATTCAAGAATTTACCGGTCAGCCGTCAGACTGAACCGAANNGTGCTGNGCCTGATCATCGCTATTTCCNAATTGGGCTTCAAGTCGNTCAATTGCAGACGNTANACCGGCAAGTTGTTCACGCAGTTCTTCACCTGTCACGACGTCAGCGAGCGCAAGACGTACACCAGCTATTTCTCTCGCCAGGAATTCGGTATCGGCCTGAGTTCGTTCAGCAACCTGGCGATCAAGTTCAGCTGCCGCACGATCGCGACGTTCTTGACGATTCTGCGCAAGCAAAATGAGTGGAGCGGCATACGACGCCTGCAGCGACAGCACCAACGTCAATAGAACAAGCCCACGGCCCCACGGGTCAAACTGCCAGTCGGCCGGCGGCAAAATATTGAAGAGCAACCAGACGATGATGACGATCGTTTGCCATACGAGATAGCGAGCGGTGCCGAGCAACATTGCGATCGACTCACTGAACTTGCCAAAGGCATCAGCGTCATACGACACGTCAAGCCGGCGGCGACGGCGCGGCTGAGAGAGATCGTTACGGCGTTTCATGGCGTCACCATCGGTTGAACTGGAGTGGTGCGTCGACGTTGACGTGAACGCCAGTCAACTCCAAGTAGTCGGTCGACAACGTCGTCGACTGCAATTGCACCCAGCAGTCGTCCGGCCTCATCAAGAACCGGAAGTGCCATCAGGTTGTAATGAGCGAACTGTTCATGAACCTCTTGCTCGGGAGCATCAGGAGTAGTCGTCGGAATATTTCGAAGACAACGACCGAGCGTCATGCTCGGTGGCTCTCGCAACAGACGTTGCGCGTAGACAACACCGAGATAGCGACCTGTCGGCGGCATGAATGGCCCCTGACAAATAAAAACTTGGCTTGCGACTGCCTGCGACCAGTTCGGATCACGCAATTGCGCGAGCGCTTCAGCAACAGTGTCATCTGGCCCAAGAATGATGACGTCCGGCGTCATCAGACCACCCGCAGTGCGCTCGTCGTAGGANAGCAAACGAGTGAGTACCTCAGCGTCTTCGTCGTCCATNGCCTCAAGGACAGCTTCNCGCTGCTGATCAGGCATTTCGCCGAGCAAGTCGGTGAGGTCGTCGTATTCCATTTCTTCCAACACCCCGACAAGACGGTCAAGGTCGAGACCTTCAATAAGGCGAAGCTGTTCATCTTCAGGTAATTCTTCAAGCAAGTCTGCGAGACGCTCGTCGTCCATTGCTTCTGCTAACTGCCGACGCTGAGACTGCGGAAGGGCGCGCACCACGACAGCAACATCAGAGGGGTGCATATCTCGAAGACGAGCCGCTTCTGCTGCCATTGCGGTGTGTGCAGCAAAGAGCTGCTGCACCTGTCGCCAGTCGACAAGCCGATAGCTCGGTCGTGGCTTNAGTACGTGCCGGCGGACGAGTCGAACTGTCGANACTTCCCACCAGTCGNTTACATCGTCAGANTTATGTTCGAGACCGACATCGCTGACAGATTCCCCCNATGCGATCGACTGGTCGATGATCTCCGCCCCAATGAGGGTTTCGCCGGCACGACGCCGGAATGGGTGAAGGTCGACGTCCCACGAGCGCAACTGAGCGCCGCCACCATCAAGTTGGCCAATCCGAGCCCAATTGACGAAAATTCGACGGCGTTGACTGTTCGCGACAAAGCCAACGACACGTGGGGCCTTACCCGGGCGCCCAGGTACGACAACAATGTCTTCAATACGGCCGATCTGCGCGCCACCCGCGTCAAGAAGCGGAAGCCGCGTCACTCGGAAGGCATAAATCACNTCGCCCGCCATGGGCGCAGGTTACCNCTGTTTGGGNCTCAGAGCCTTGACACCTCAACCAANGTGTCATAGAACGCAACGCCGCCGCCCCAGTCGGTGAGGGTGTCGCTGGTGAGACTGTTTGCGACGCTGCCATCTCGGTGGTGCTGTTCCCACCATCCCCATGGAACGACGACGACACCCGGACGCACCCTTGAGGAGATGNGAACGGGGAGTTCAAGAGAACCACGATCATTAAAAACACGCACTCGGTCACCCTCGCTGAGTGACCGTGCGACGGCATCGTGTTCATCGATCTCAATGAACGGACCCTCTTCGGCTCCGCCATGGGTGTCCATATGGCTGTAGCCAGAATTCAAGAATCGGAGATGGCGTTTTGACGTCATGAGCTGTAGCGGGAATCGATCGTGCAGTGGGCCGCCGGGCCCTTCCTGTGGGGCGACGAAATCAGGCAGACGGGGTTGCCCCATTGCTTCCAGTTGTTCACTGACGAACTCAACCCGACCAGACCTGGTTGCAAACCCACCCGCGCCGAATGGCCGACCATCTTCTGGGTATGGCACCCGTACATGGTGTTGTGCTCGCAACTCATCGAGATCAATATTCACCAAGGTGTTGCGCAGCATCGTGAGATCGTCATCGAACAGCGATGGCTCGGTGAGACCCATCGCTGCGGAGAGCCGACGGAAGAACTCTGGGTTTGATACCGACTCTCCGAGTGGGTCGATCGCGGGTTCGTTCCAGCCGAGATAAAGATGTCCCCACGACGGCGTGATGTCGGCTGACTCGATTTGTGTTGTTGCCGGGAATACATAGTCGGCATATTTCGCCGTGTCGGTCATGAACTGTTCATGGACAATGGTGAGGAGGTCGTTGCGGACCATCCCTCGTTTGATGAGTTCAGTATTCGGCACACTCACCAACGGGTTCACGTTCCACATGATGATCGCACGCACGGGAGGATCGGTGTCGGTGAGAATCTCACCGAGCCGGCTCATATTNAAGGTGCGTGGCGATCGACCTGCAAGGAGATCAGGACGCGTGAGCGCAGCCTCATCAATCACCGATCCGTGCCACATGCCAACGCTGCGAGCGATTCCGCCTCCGCGATGCTNCCACGCACCGATGAGGGCAGGAAGGCAGGCGATGGTCCTGAAGAACATTCCACCGTTCTCATGGTGCTCGGCACCAACAAGTGTTCGAATTACCGCCGGCCCGATCGTTGCGTAGTCATGAGCGAATCGCTNGATATCAGCGACGCTGAGACCAGTGATNGCCGCCGCCCACTCTGGGGTGCGTGTCGCCACGTGCGTCGAGAGCTCATCAAAGCCAAGGGTGTGCTTGCTCACCCACTCATGATCAACAAGGTCGTCACGAATGATGATGTGCATGACTGCGAGCATCAACGCAATGTCGGTCCCTGGAAGGGGCTGCAAGAAATAGTCGTCCTCACCGTCTANAGCATCGGCGGTGATCGTCTTCACTGGATCAATCACGACGAGGCGAGCACCGGCTGCACGNGCTTTTTCAATCGTTGGCCACAGGTGACGGTTGGTGAGGCGAGTGTTGGTTCCCCACAGCACGATGAGACGAGAATGCTCGATTTCCATCGGGTCGAGACTCTTGCCATTGCCATTNGTCATCGACAATCCNGCGCCGACGGTGGGGCCACAGATATTTCTCAGAAGACGACTTGCGCCGATGTGATTGAAGAAACGTGACGAGATGCCCTGNAGTGAGAGCACAGATTGATTACCGGCGTCACTGAACGGAAGGACACATTCGCCACCATGAGTGTTGACTAGATCGGTAAGGCGCTCACCTACGTCTCGAAGCGCGACTTCCCATGTCACTGGCTCGAACTCGCCGCTCCCTTTTGCTCCAACGCGACGTAGCGGGGTGAGAATACGATCGGGGTGATACACCCGGTCGAGAAACCGGTTCACCTTTGGGCATAGCTCGCCGGCCGAGAATGGGTGGTCCTCGTCGCCACGCATTCGCACTGCAACACCCTTGTCGTCGGTCTCAACAACCCAGCCACAGGTGTCAGGGCAGTCGTGATGACACACCCCATGAACGGTGCGGGAACCGGCTGGTCGTTCTGTGATCGACATGGGCTCATCGTAGACGAGCGACTGACAGTACTGTCGAGGGGGTGGGAAACACCCGTTCATCAGTTGTGAGCAATTGGGCTCGTAATCAGCGGTGTGTTCCCGATGCTGTTCATCAGCCCGCTTCAACCGACGAGGTTGCACGCATCGTTCGCCAAGCACATGAGGCGGGCCAGCGAGTGAAAGTCATTGGCGCAGGCCATTCTTTTACTGCGACTGCAATGACCGATGGTGTCATGTTGCGACTCGACAACATGACACAGATTCTCAACGTCGATGGCGAAACCGGTCAGGTGCACGTGCAAGCAGGCGCCACCCTTCACGACTTCTGTCGTGAACTTCATAGCTATGGCCTTGCGCTACCCAACCTCGGTGATATCGACGTCCAGAGCATTGCGGGAGCGATATCGACCGCAACGCACGGCACAGGATTTGGCCTTGGAAATCTTGCCACCAACGTGGTCGCGATGACGTTGGTGAGTGGGAAGGGCGAAATTGTCGAACTCAACGAAGGCGATCCCCGAATTTCGATTGCAGCTGTCGGTGTTGGTGCGCTTGGCATCGTCTGTGAGGTTGTGTTGCAGTGCGTGCCGTCCTTCAGACTGCACGCCTACGAGACGATCGAGTACCTTGACGACCTCCTCGATGACATCCCGTCGTTTGCGGAGAGCGCAGACCACGCAGAATTTTTCTGGATGCCAGGAGCTCGTCGGTGCCAGGTCAAACGAAATCAGCACACCACTGAAGACATCCAACGACCAGGGAAAGCCGCATATTTTCGCGACAAATATGTGGCGGAGAACCTTGCGTTCGGCACGGTGTGCCGTGTCGGAAGGCGTTGGCCAAGCCTCGCGCCCCGTATTGCAAAATTGGTGTCGACATCGGTGTCAGAGCGTGATCTCATCGATGATTCATTCAGAGTGTTTGCGAGCCCTCGCCTCGTTCGGTTTGTCGAGATGGAATACGGCATTCCGCTCGAATGTCTGTCAGAGGCAGTTCAACGGGTGCGAGAGGTGACGAAACACCTCAGTTTCCCCAGTCTGTTTCCGATTGAGGTCCGCGTTTCCGCTGCGGATGACATTGCACTTTCAACGGGGTTTGGCCGGCTGAACGGTTGGGTTGCAGTTCACCAGTACGTCGGCGCACCATATGAATCATATTTTCAGCAGGTCGCCGACGTTATGGATTCCTACGGTGGGCGACCGCATTGGGGAAAGATGCATTATCTCAACGCCGCGCAACTGTGCGAAAGGTATCCACGTTGGGGAGAGTTCCAAGAACTCCGAGCAACACTTGACCCAGATGGCATCTTCCGCAACGAATACGTTGACCGTGTACTCGGCGTGCCCAACGCAAAGTGATCGCGCGCTGAGGCGCGCGGTTCGCGTAGGGTTTTCGCGTGGCGGAACGCCGACGAACCTCAACCTCTGATTTCGGCGCTGGCCGCCGAGAATCTCACGATGCGTCAGGGTTTTATGGTCGGTTTGAAGCTCCCGTGGTCAGCGACGACGAGACGATTGCTGGCCCGACATCGAATACCGAACTCTTTATCTGCGGTGATGCTCGNGATCTTTCGATGGTGGAGTCGGCCTCGGTNGCGTTAGTCGTGACCTCGCCACCGTATTTTGCGGGCAAGCAATATGANAACGAGTTAGANCGAGATGGCATTCCCGCGTCGTATCTCGAATACCTCGACATGTTGACCGATGTGTTCGCGGAGTGNGTTCGGGTGCTTGAGCCAGGTGGCCGCATCGCAGTAAACGTCGCAAACCTAGGGCGCCGCCCGTATCGGAGTCTCTCCGCCGACGTCATCACCATTCTTCAAGATCGCCTCGGGCTGCTGTTGCGGGGCGAGGTGGTGTGGCGCAAAGGCGCTGGAGCGAGCGGGTCATGTGCGTGGGGGTCTTTTCGTCAGCCGTCAAATCCGGTGTTGCGAGACGTCACCGAACGAGTGGTCATCGCATCGAAGGGGCGTTTCCAGCGGGCGGTGAGTCGCTCGTCACGCAAGCGCAGTGGCTTGCCGCATGAGTCGACGATTAGCACCGAAGATTTTATGATGAACACCCTTGACGTTTGGACCCTGCCCNCAGAAAGCGCAAAGCGCATCGGCCACCCTGCACCGTTTCCCGTCGAACTTCCTTCACGATTAATCGAGCTCTACACGTATCGTGGTGACGTGGTTCTCGACCCGTTCATGGGGTCAGGGTCAACCCTTGTTGCCGCAAAGCAGTTGGGTCGGCAATTCATTGGTGTTGATCTCGATGACGATTACGTCGCTCTCGCTCGTCAGCGTGTTGCAGATGAAGGTGACGAGGTTGACCNTGCCGTCGATGGTCGCTCAGGACGCGACATCGTTGACGATGTTTTTCGTGCAGCTGGCTTTGGTGAGATCATCGAGCGGCGAGTCTCAGGCACTGGCCTCAGCGTGATGTTGGCAACCCGCGATGGTGAACATGTCGTGGTTGAGCAGGGTGGGNCGTTTAGTCGTGAGCGCNCGGGCCTGCTGAACGGTGAGGCATTGTGGCGGTTGCTTGGGCGGGCCGCCGTGATCTCGGGCGCTGGAGAACGAGTGATCGTGGTCACTGCGGCGCTTCCCTCTCCGAAATCAGAAAGCGATTTCGCATTGCGAGCAGTTGGGCCTCGGGTTCTATTCGATGTGATCGATATTCACGATGCCGCAGCGCGTGAGCGCCTCAAAGCGTATGGCAACGGTCAGCACATACCAGTAGAAGGGTTTTGGACCGCCGAACAGATCGCAACATACTGACATAGCAGTGCGTGAGATGGACTTCGTCGGTCAACCCACTGAGTTGTTGAGTTTCGATGAGGTCACCGCCCGCAATCGGATCGATTGCCCACGCACGCGCTGCTGATGTTGGTTGCCGTCACAAGTCTTTTGACATCCACACAGAGTCATCTTCAACGAAACCAAGGCGAGCGTAGAGCGAGCGTGCACGAACATTCGGGCGTTCAGTTTCGAGAAAGATCCGGCGAACACCAAGCTCGGCACAGCGATCTTCAGCGGCGGCGATGAGCTGCCGTCCGATTCCTTCGCCCCGTTGTTGAATAAAGATCTCATCGAGGATGTAATCAGCGCCTCCGACCTCGAGTGACCAGCCGGTGGAAACGGCCGCATATCCAANAGGCNAGTCATGTTCATCACATGCGATGAGAATGAAGCCGTTCTCGTCGCTGTCGAGAAGCCCGGCGAGCCCACTGCGAATCNTGGGTTCGTTCACTTCACGGNTATCGGCCGNGCAGTAGTCGATGCACANCGGAATGATNCGTTCAAGATCAGACAGGGTTGCTCGACGAATCGTGACGCTCTCCACAAGATGAGATTATGGGTCAANCGAACCGGCGACNAGCACNAAGAGATCGTCACCAGTGTCGAGCGNACGAACACTNGCTGGGCTTGCGCCNCCAATCGCTGCTGNCAGNTCNTCGACNTCGACGATGACAGGACCGGTGTCGCTCGACAGCACGACCGCTGTTGCATCCGGNGCAAGAGCGAGAGCCCGCCGACCGGCGAGNGNCACCATTTCGAACTCTCCGACGAGCACACCAGACCGGTCAGATGAGCGAACCCCGGTGACCAAACAGCCGTCATCACTGCGCGACATACCGGCAATGCCGGTGACCATGTTGAGTTCCCGACCTGTGAGCAGGCTGACGAGACGGCTTACTCCATCTGCGTGCACGACGGCGCAGCGACTCAGCATCGTGAGCGGTTCCTCGGTGATCGGGGCATTCGCAGACCAGCGACCACGAATGCCACCAGAAAGATCGACGACATAGGCGGTGTGATCAGAGCGCACCCAAAGACGACTTCCTCCACCAACGGTGGCGATGGTGTTCACTGTTTCGCCCTCAGGCAGTTCGAGTCCTCCAAGATCTTCAAGGTCGTTAGAGTTGCGAGCGACACGCATGATGCGCCCCTCTTTGGTTACGAACACAAATCGCTCGCCATCGGCCGTGATAGCACCACCTCGTACCGCTGGGGTGCTGATCGTTCTGATGCGATCTCCGTTGGGGTCAAACAGCCCGATTTCGGCCCGGTCGCCCACGGTTTGGCTGGTCACCACCAACTGAGGATGGACAGCGAGTGCAAGGTCGGGCAGATACACGGGTGTCGTTGATGACGGGGTGACGAGCACGGTTTGAAAGTTGACGGTGTCAGCGATTGCGAACAGTGTTCCCGCAGAATCGTGACGGATGTCGGTTGGGAAGTACCGAGGATTCGGTTCATCGGTGAACACTCCAAGGTCCATCACGACCGGTCGGAGTCCAGCGACATCGGTGACGATGGCGAGGTTGCCACCACTGTCGTCGCCGATCACGACGCTGAGATCATTCGCTGTTGGCAAGGCACTCACTCGATGTCCTTGCGGAATATCCAGCGTCGTCGGCAATAAATCGAATGGCTCGACAATCACTTGATTCGGAAGTACCACCGCCACCGCACCCCCGCCATCGAGCACGGCGGATATTCGTGGTCCGTGATTGGTTGTTGCGGCGACAGCGAGGTCGCTGTACCGAAGTGTGAGATCGCCGGTGACCCTGTCTGCGGTAACGATCGAGGTCCAACTCACTGGGTCGGGAACAACATCTCGTTCACGTTCGATCCACTGAACGCCGCCAACAACGATTGCGCCGAGCATCGCAACCGCAATCACCGTCCCCAGCATTTTGCCGGCATTCGAATTGTGCCGATGTTCCTCTCGGGTGTCGTCTTCTGAAGCTCGAAATACCGTTGGGTCACCGGGGTCGGCATCATCAACATCGTCAACGGCATCTGTGGGGTGCGATGAAAAACGACGAAGCACCTCTTGAGCGTACGTGCCCCGTAGGGTGAACTCCTGTGACGTGGTGGGAAATGTTGTTGTTGGCTGGTGGCGGCGTGATCGCAGGCATCATCAACACCGTCGCCGGTGGGGGATCCATGTTGACGGTTCCGCTACTGGTGCTCGCGGGTGTTCCGGGCAACAGTGCAAACGGGTCGAATCGTCTCGGCATCCTCACCTCGACAGCATCTGCAACAGTGGCCTTTCGTCGTCTCGGGGTCGACGGGCTCTCCAAGGCGATTCCAGTGCTGGCGCCAACGCTCGTTGGCTCACTGATCGGTTCGCTGACGATTAGTCGCCTTCCCGACCGGGCATTCGAGATTGTGTTTGGCGTGTTGATGATTCCCCTCATCGTGCTCACCGTGCGGAAACCAACGGCGCATGACGGCCTTGAACCGTGGCCGACATGGTTAACCGTGGTCATCTTTGGATTGATTGGTGCGTTCGGTGGCGCATTTCAGGCCGGCATAGGTCTGGTGTTACTCGTAGCTCTCACGCGAGCAGGTTTCGATCTTGTGACGGCGAACAGCGTGAAGATGGTGGTGTCGTTAACGGTGACCGTCATCGCCCTTCCAGTGTTTTTGTTGTCGGGAAATATCGTGTGGCTCCCAGCCATTATTCTTGCCGCTGGGTTCTTTGTTGGTGGCTGGTGCGGGGCGCAGGTTGCGGTCAAAGGTGGCGAGAAATTGATCCGGATAGCGATGGTGATTGCCGCTATTGGGTTGTCTGGGCACCTCATTGGGCTCTACTGAGTTCGGTACATTTCAATGATGGACTTCATCTGCCCCCGATGTGAAATGTCGGTGACTTCAGAGTTCTACGGGCCGTGCGAATCGTGTCGAGCTGCGCTTCGTGCAAAGTATGGTGCCGAGCGCACCGATGTTTATGTCGCCGAGTATGAGCCGAAGATGAACGTCACTCCGAACGCCGTTGCGTTGAAAGACGACTGAGTGCACAGACCGCTCTATCGTTCTGGCCGATAGTCTTTTCGGGTGCCAGGGGACGTAGCTCAGTTGGCTAGAGCACCTGCTTTGCAAGCAGGGGGTCGTGGGTTCGATTCCCATCGTCTCCACTGAATGGTGCTCCATTCATGGAAAGATGTGCGTGGCGGCCTCCAGTGAGAGCCCCGCAGCGAGTCAATTCTGGGTAAGTCAGGCGAGGAGATCTTTGGCGACATCGATCCAGAAGTTCGTTGATAACTCGAGACTTTCGACATCGACTCGTTCGTCGTTCCCATGGAATCGTGTACTGAAGTCCCCGGGTGACACCGACGGGCTGAACAACCCTGCGCCATACGCGATCGACCCCATGTTGCGGTACACCCGGGCGTCGGTGAATCCGACAACGAGTTGTGGCGTAATCGACATACCAGGAAATGGTTTTCCGACCGCGCGTTGAATCGAATCCCAGAGTGGGGTGTCGGTGGGCGACAAGCTCGCTGGGTCATTCATAATGATCTCGACGTCGACGGCGTCATAGAGATCTCCAAGAGCGGCCTGAAGGTGTGCATCGACCTCGTCGGTGTGGTCTCCGGGCATCGTGCGAACATCGATGTTGAGATCGATGGAATCAGGGATGACGTTCGTCTTCATGATGTGGTCGGCGGCAACGACGTTTGGGCTCATTGTCGTATGACAACAACTCCATAGATGAGCAGCGGCGCCACGATGCGGAAACGACTCGAGATAGTCATCAATTTTGTTGGGGTCCAACATGATCGCTTTGGTCTCATCGTCGATATCCATGTTGGCGACTTGGGTTCCCCAGTGTTCGTGAAAACGTGCTGGGGGGCGATAGTCAGCAATGCGTTGAACGACCGCTGCTGCTCGAACGAGAGCGTTATCGCTTCTAAATGGAGTCGACCCATGACCTGGCGTTCCGTGCACGCGTACGCGTCGCCACGCAACCCCTTTTTCTCCAACGTTCATTGAGACGGAAGGTGAGTGAGTGGGGCCGTCGTGAAGCCCTCCATTTTCGGTGAGCACGTAGTCAGCGCGGATGGCATCGGGGTAATTATCAGCCATCCATTGGGCGCCGTATGCCGACCCTGACTCCTCGTCAGCAACGCCGAAGTAGATGAGGTCTCCTTTTGGACGGAAACCAGAGATCGCAAGATGCCGAAACGCAACCGCCATCGACGAGGTGAGGTTTAACATGTCAACTGCGCCCCGGCCCCAAACCTCACCGTCAACGAGTTCGCCACCAAACGGGTCACGACTCCAGCCATTGGGGTTCACCGGCACCACATCGGTATGCCCCATTAGGCAGAGACTCGGAGCAGCTGGGTCGCTGCCTTCGATGCGGGCAACCATCGATCGCCGGCCGGGGGCCGCGTCGTAGACCTCGACATCGAGACCCGCCCCTTCGATGAAATTCACCAACGTGTCAGCGTTACGTTCTTCTTGCCCTGATTCTGCAGTGCCGTCGTTGACGCACTGGTTACGAATCATCGTTTGCAATAACTCAACGGTTTCGTTCGTTAACTGTTCCATGTCGCCCCCCTCCACAGACGGTAATAGACCGGTGCCGCCTCGTTGGCTACGGCGCAATGCATGTGATACTGGAGACGTGGACTTCCGGCCAAATGATGACCATGCCGCAATCATCGAAGGCGTTGATCGCGTGTGCTCAGACTTCGATGACGAGTACTGGACAACGTGCGATACAGAACACACATTCCCGTGGGAGTTCTACGAGGCGATGGCCGCCGGCGGATGGGTTGGCATCTGCATTCCTGAAGAGTTCGGAGGCGGGGGCTGTGGTATCACCGAGGGAGCGCTAGTTCTCAACCGGGTAGCTGCGTCCGGAGCTGGAATGAACGGCTCGACCGCCCTCCATCTCACCATGTTTGGGCTCAACCCTGTCGTGAAGTTCGGTAATGATGAGTTGAAGTCGACCTACCTGCCTCGAGCCGCCACTGGAAACCTTCATGTTGCGTTTGGTGTTACCGAGCCTGATGCGGGCACCGACACCAGCCGAATCTCTACCCGGGCGGTCGATGATGGCATGGGCGGGTTCGTGGTTTCGGGTCGAAAGATTTGGACGTCGAAAGCGCTCGAAAGTGAAGTTGTGCTGTTGCTCGCTCGCACCGACGATGTTCCCGAGGGAGCGACGGGGTCGGCGCGTTTCGGCGGGCTCAGTTTGTTTCTTGCGGAACTCGATCCGAATTACGTCGACATTCGACCGATTCCGAAGTTGGGGCGAAATGCAGTCGCCTCGTGTGAGGTGGCCTACGACGAACTTCCAGTCGAGGGTTGGCGTCTTGTCGGCGAACGCGGCCGCGGTTTCCAACATATTCTTCATGGGCTTAACCCCGAGCGAATTTTGCTCGCAGCCATGTCGTGCGGCATCGGTGCGGTCGCATTGCAGCGGGCGGTGAACTACGCCGGCGAGCGAGTCGTGTTTGATCGTCCGATCGGAGCAAACCAGGCGATCTCTCACCCTCTTGCAGATGCTCACATTCATTTGCGGTCGGCGTATCTCACGATGATGGAGGCCGCTTGGCGATATGACAACGGTCTCGAATGTGGTGAGCACGCAAACTCAGCGAAATACCTTGCGGCCGATGCCGCGTTCACAGCTGCTGACCGGGCGGTGCAAACTCATGGTGGTCTTGGATACGCAACCGAATATCAAGTGGAGCGATTTTGGCGGGAGGCACGACTGCAACGTCTAGCGCCGGTGAGCCAAGAAATGTCGCTGAACTTCATTGCCCAGACGGTGCTTGGGCTTCCGCGAAGCTACTGACGCTGCTACGGGAAAATGACGGTGCGGTCTCCGATGAGGAGCACACGGTCTTCGGCCCACATCCTCACCGCTCGGGCAAGTACGAGACGTTCGGTATCCTGACCTAGTTCAACGATGTCAGCAGCCGTGTGACTGTGATTGACGCGAGCGACGTCCTGTTCGATGATCGGCCCCTCATCGAGTTGAGCGGTGACGAAGTGCGCGGTGGCGCCGACCAGTTTTACTCCCCGATGATGCGCTTGGTGGTAGGGCTTTGCGCCTTTGAAGCCAGGTAGTAGTGAGTGATGAATGTTGATTGCTCGTCCGTCAAGACGCTGGCACAGGTCGTCGGAAAGAATTTGCATGTAGCGCGCAAGTACGACGAGGTCGACGTTGTGCTCGTCGACAATCGACATGACTGCTGCTTCCTGCTCAGCTTTTGTGTCAGCGGTGACCGGCAGGTGGTGAAACGGAATGCCGTATCGCTCAGCGGTTTCAGCAACATCGGGATGGTTTGAGACAACCGCTGGAATATCGACTTGGAGAAGCCCGTTCCGCCACCGATACAGCAGGTCAACTAGGCAGTGATCAAAC
Source organism: Acidimicrobiaceae bacterium (assembly GCA_002727235.1). Lineage (GTDB taxonomy): Bacteria > Actinomycetota > Acidimicrobiia > Acidimicrobiales > Ilumatobacteraceae > Casp-actino5. Next base: position 14,861 of record PBWL01000007.1, on the reverse strand, counting down.
TTTGACACCATGATGAGTACGCGTGGTCGGTCACTTGCTTTGCGCACCCGCAGTTTCACGGGGCTCGTGTGACCGGCATCTAAGAGTCGCTGGCGAACAGCATCCGCGACGGTCGCAGAGTCGTCGGTCGGTGTTTCAACGACTGTCCGCAGACAAAATAATTGTGATCCAGGATCACCAAATTGGGCGTTCTCGGTGATGTTACCGTCGACATCGAGGAGCCCAGCCGACACGGCATGGGCGATGCCTGGCTCGTCGGGGGTGATGAGCGTGAGGATGTGGCTGGTCGACATGGCCTCTTGAGTCTGCGCCGTCATGACCCGAATCACAAACGTGAGGGTGAGTAACGGTGGTGGTCGTGCGGGAATTCGCCACGTCGCCTATCGTTCGTGCTGTGAATCGTGTTGGGTACATGTTGTGCGCTGCAGGTGTCGTCATGCTGGCTGCTTGTGGCGGAGATGACGTCGACGTTGCCCCGACCACGACGGCTGTTGTTGTCACGACGGTGCCTCCGGTGGATGAAACAACGACGACGGTGTCGTCAACTGAGATCAGCAAGGCGGTCTTTGCAGCGATGAGCGATGGCTCCGCCGAGGCATTGGCGAGCGTTATCGGAGTTGTGACCCCAGGTTCCCCGGCTGACATTGCAGTGCGCCACCAGATCACAGTTGCCGAGCTGAGGGCCATCGCAGAAGACGAGATTGCTGCGATGCCGACGACGTCGACAACGGTTGAAGTGGGTAGCACAACGTCGACCATGACAGCACCTGAAACCACGAGCATGGTGGTGGAGGGATGTGAGTCGACAAACATGTGCACGGTGTACGACACCCCGGTCTTTGACAATGAGGGTGGTTTGAGATCGTTTTCGGTGAACGGCGTCCCGCTCGAGCAGGCGGTGATCGGGCCCGGTCCGCTCTCCGTCGTTGAAACGGTGCAAGCAAGAGTTGTATCCGCATACCGGGCACCATCGGGTGTCACTGCCGTGCTGGTCTCGGTCACTGCGGCCGACGAGGCGCTGACGATCTTCGGTTTTGCAGCGATCCACCGACCGTTGACATCTGCTGATCTGCAGCCGGTGGAGACGCTCGGTTCGTGGGGTGCCGATCAGATCGCTGCCGGACAGTCAGGCGAGACGCTCCTCGTGTTTCCTGACACTCCGCTCGACGGCGACGTTGTGCTCACGGTCGTGACCTCATCAAGTATCGACCTCGAACTTGAGCTTGCGCTCATCACGCCGTAGGGCGCAGTCACGACACGTAGCGATTACCCCATCGAGGGCACAGCAACCGGAGTGTCAGGTCGATCGATGACCTCAAGAGGTGTCGTCCGAATTGACACGCTCACCGTTCCTGGTAGGGCCTCTCCCAGCACACTCCGAAGCGTGTCAAGGCCGAGTGGCTGGCCCGCAGCAGCAAGATCAACGAGCACATTCCACCCACTCGACGACGAGCCGTTGACGGCGGTGGAGAGAACGCGAACATTGCTTCGCCGACCAACCCAGGCGTTGACGAGACGATCAACGCGATCGACTGGTGGTTCATTAGCGAGCGTCGGGTCAAACGACTGAATCCATCGAATGTCAAGCGTGACCGTCGCACCGATTGCGTCGGCAACGTTATTAGCGAGTTCGGGTGAACTCGGAGGAGCGGCGGGGCCGCTCACGACGACATCGACCTGCCCTTCTGTGACGGTGACCTCGAGCAATTCCAGCATGATGCCTTCACTGGTGATGTCGGCGAGCCAGTCGTTGAGCACGGCTGTTGCCACTTCGGTGGGGTCGGCAGCAGGCGGTGTTCCAGCTGAGGCAGAACCCTGTGCCCGAGCATCCCAGCGCACTGTGACTTCGGCGTTAGCGCCCAGCACCGGAACGAGGCGTGTGGCGAGAGCGTAGGCCTCTGGTGGTTCGTCGAGACCGGTGAGTTCGACGGTGACGGCAGTACCGATGACGTCGAGTGTGGTGACCTCGAGATCTTTGTTGCCGAGCCACAATTCGACTTCGGTGAGGATGTCGCTTTGTTGACGTGATGACGCCGCAGCGTTGAGCGAACGTGATGTGAGTGGAATTGCGATGGCAACCGTTGCGATAAAGATGCCGATGACGACGGCGGCCATTCGAGAATCTCTGAAGAAGAAGCGGGCGGTCGGAATGACGCCGGTGATGAGAAGGGTTGCGAGAGCGCTGAACGCAATGGCGAACAGGTTCGTTGCATACAGCAGGGCTGACCCTTCAGCGAGCACACCTTCACGGGCACCGATGAGAATTCCTGTTGCAGCGAGGGGTGGAACGAGGGCAACCGCAACGGCCACGCCGGGAAGGGTCGCAGAGACGTCTTCGTGAGCGACTGCATATGCACCAGCTGCGCCAGCTGCGATCGCAACGACAAGGTCACGAATGTCGGGGCTGGTGCGCCCGAGAATCTCACTACCGAGTTCAAGGCTCGGCAACAAGCGAGAGAGCACGATCGAATACACGAGTGACCACAGTGAGCCGATGCCAACAACAACTGCGGCCTGAATCGCTCGTCGACCGAGTCCGAGACCGACAGCAGCCGAGAAACTCATGATCGGTGTCATGAGGGGTGCGATGAGCATTGCACCGATCACGACTGCAACCGAGTTGGCTGCTAACCCCATGACGGCGATCGTCACGGAAAGGGTGAGCATCAAGAAAAACCTAACGAGCCATTTTTGGTCTTGATCGGGAATAAGCCGCTTGAGTACTTCGATGCGCTCGTCTCGATCGAAGCGCTCATCGTCAGCGAAGAGTCGCGAAAACTCGACAAGGGAGCGGTTGCGGCGACCTTCGTTCACGATGAGATGTTACGACGACTCGATGGGTGAAATGTTTCAACGCCCCATTGCGTAGAACTCTGCGTTTGGTGAAATTCCGGCAAAGTTCGCAAGGCGGTTGGAGAGAGCAAAGAAGGCGGTGATTGCGCCGATGTCCCAGATCTCATCATCGGTGAAACCTTTGGCCCGCATGTCGTCGATCTCGGCGTCGGTGACGGTTGCTGAATCAGTCGCAACATGGAGCGCAAAGTTGACGATGTCACGTTCCCGCCGGCTGAGCGTCGCCTTGGCGGGGTTGGTCGCAACCTGGTCGGCAATGAGCGGGTTTTTTGAGCGAATCCGCAGGATCGCTCCGTGAGCAATGACGCAGTACATGCATTCATTGACGGCAGAGGTGGCGACGACGATGAGTTCACGTTCGGCTTTGGAGAGGCCCTCCGATTTGTCCATCAACGTGTCATGAAGTGCGAAGAAGGACCGAAATTCTTCCGGTCGGGCGGCAAGAGCAACGAAGACGTTGGGAACAAAACCTGACTTTTCTGACACTGATTCGATCATTTCCCTAATGTCATCAGGCATCTCATTGAGGGCTGGTACGTGGAATCGGCTGATGTCGCTATCGCTCATCACAAGATGTTGGCAGATTTTGATCACGAAGTTGAAGGGCGACCGACAATTGCGAATGCGGCTGCGGCTGCGTTGCCAACGTTGAGCGAATCGACGTCGTCGTGAAGAGGTATTCGTACTTGTCGTTCAGCAATGTTCATCGTGGCATCGAGAAGGCCGGGACCTTCAGCGCCGAGCATGAGTGCAAGTCGAGGTGGCAGGTCGAGTTGCCAAATGTCGTCGGCGTTGTGGTGAGGCGTGAGGGCCCACGTTGTCCAGCCTGCGAGAAGGCCGTTGAGGTCATCGGCCGAGGTGAATCGCATCGTTGGCACGTGGAGCACTTCACCCATTGACACTCGGACGCTTCTTCGTGTGTACGGGTCGATGCAGCGTTCGTCGAGGACGAGGGCTTGCACGCCGAGAGCGTGTGCACTGCGGGCGATCGCACCAAGGTTCTCTGGGTCGTTGAGCCCTTCGAGCACTGCGATCTTGCTGAGGCCCGCCAAGACGTCGTTGCGTTGTGAGCCCGTGGGTATTGGTTTGCGGTCGGCGGCTGCGATGACGCCTCGATGAAGATCGAATCCGGTGACTGCGATCATTGTGTCGCGGTCGCAGGTGAAGAGCGGAGCGTTGACGTCGTGGGCTGCGTAGAGCTCTTGGAGACGTGGCGCCTTTTCGTGAAGCACAAGTGCAGATCGAATCTGATGGCCGCTTGTGAAGAGACGCTCAATGGCGACCGGACCTTCGCAGATGAAGAATTGGTCTCCCTCAATCCTCCGGCGACCTGGGATATCGGTGAGATTACGGTAGTCGTGCAGACGTGGATCACCAGCGGTCGTCACCGCTTGTGGGGTGATGGTGCTCACTTCGCAATCGGAATGGCGTAGGTGCCTTGAGCTGTTGCGGTGATGCGGTCAGGTTCGTCATCCATCCAGACGCGAACGGTGCCAACGATNGACCGCCGGGTCATGATGTCAATATCAGCCCGCGCCCAGACGACCTTGCCGATGGCGGGGCGTAGAAATCTGATGGAAAGTTCGCTGGTGAGAGCCATCTGTTCAATTCGGCCGAGTGCCGTGAAGCAGGCGTACCACAGCACGGCATCAGCCGCGCCAAATTGTGTTGGTCCTGACACGTATCCACCTGGCCGAATGTGCGCCTCGTCGACCTCAAGGCGGCTGATCGCATGGTTGGCGCCAATTTCGTAACAGATGTGGCTCGCGCCAGGAAATGANGATTGGACAGCAGCGTTGATCGTGTCGACGGTNAGGGCAACAGGCTCGGTGGTCATTCCTTCAACCTAGATCGCGCCACACTGGAGATTATGGCTCGGCTCGACGCGCACCGGATCGCCGCATGGCGAGGCCTGCAATCGCGTGTCGCTGAAGTNGAGCGAACTATCGACGCTGCGTTGAGAGACGAGTGGGATATCCCNCTGAACTGGTTTGATGTCCTCGCNGGTTTACAACGCCTTGGNGGTTCGGCGCGTCCGACCGCAATTGCCGAAGAGGTTGGTCTTCCCTTGTCGAGTCTTACCAGACGACTTGATCGGCTGGAAGAAGACGGCTGGGTGACACGCCAACGGGTGACGCTTGACGGCGACCATCGAGCGATGCAGGTCGAGTTGACCACCCGCGGCCGAACCCTGTGGCGGGCAATGAACGTGACCTATCGGCGCGCCGTGCAGTTGGCGTTCGCTGAGCGCATGGATGACGACCTCATCGACGCCGTTCACATGGCAATAGAAATGATGACGCCAATTCCGGTCGTTGAAGAAGACCCGTTCGACGACTACGCCTAGGCGTCGACGTACATCGACTCGATTTCGTCGGCGTATTTCGCGTGAACTCCACGGCGCTTCAACTTCGAGGTCGGTGTCAGCAGGTCGGAGTCAGGCATCCACTCTTCGCCAAGCAACACAAACTTCTTGATTTGCTCCACCTGAGCGAACTTTGTGTTGGCCTCATCGACTCCGGCTTGCACCGCAGCGAGCACGTCGGGGTCGCTCGCAAGATCTTCAAGACTCATGCCCTCTTTGCCATTTGCAGCAGCCCACACAGGTGCGGCTTCGGGATCGAGTACGAGCAATGCCGACACGAACTTACGGTTGTCACCAATTGCGCACGCTTGGCCAACAACCGGGATCATCTTAAGGGCAGCCTCAAGGTTTGCCGGGCTGATGTTCTTGCCACCGGAGGTGATGATGAGCTCTTTCTTACGATCGACGATCTTCAGGTAGCCCTCGTCATCGAGAGTTCCGATGTCGCCGGTGTGGAACCAGCCGTCGTCATCGAGCACTTCAGCGGTCTTATCTGGGGCCTTGAGATACCCCTGGAAGATGTTGCCGCCGCGGGTCAGCACTTCGCCTTCGTCACTGAGTTTGATTTCCATGCCAGGGCAGATCTGTCCGACGAAGCCGGGCTTATTTGCTTTCGGGCTGAAGGTGAGAGGACCGGTTGTCTCTGAGAGGCCGTAGATCTCGGTGAGGTTGACGCCGATGGCGTTAAACCACTCGATGATCTCTGTGGGAATGGGGGCGGCGCCGGTGATCGCAATTTTCAACTCATCCATGCCGACGAGGGCACGCACTTGTGAGAATGCAACCGCATCGAGGAATTCCCAGGTGTCGCGTTGCTCCTGGGTGATGGTTCCAGCGCGCTCAGCCGCCTTGATTTCAAGGGCAGCGGCGACGCCGTCGTTGAAGGCCTTCTGTCGCTCAGGGTCAGCAGCAAGAGCCGCGTTGACGCCGGCGTAGACCTTCTCGAACACTCGTGGCACGCCGAAGAGCAGCGACGGATGCACTTCGCCGAGATATGCCGGCAAGAGGCTTGGGTCGGGACAGGTTGACACCTCACCACCGGTGACGAGTGCCTGATAGTGGCCAACGACGCGCTCAGCGATGTGTGCCATCGGCAGATATGAGATGACACGCCAGTTTTCGATGTCATCTTCTTCGAGCGCTTCCACGACAACCGCAACGGCGTACATAATGTTGTACTGAGTGATCATCACACCTTTGGGCGGTCCGGTGGTTCCCGAGGTGTAGATGAGGGTGGCGAGATCATCAGGGCTCGTGACCGCAGCAAGGGTGTCAAGGTCAGCTTCACCGTTCGCAAGAAGATCATCGACGAGGCGAACACCTCCAGGCAAACCGCCGATGGGTTCTTCGATAACGAAGATGTGCTCAACGAGNGGCANCTGGTCACGCACTTCGAGCACTCGATCTAAGAAGCCNCTGTCTTCAACAATGATGACGCGTGCTTCNGCNTGTTCGGCGAGGTACTGCAGCTCTTCAGGAGATGACGAGTTGTAGATCGACACCGGTGTTGCGCGAACGAATTGGGTGCCGAGGTCAAGCCAGTGAAAATCAGGGCGGTTACGCATCATCAACATGACGCGCTCGCCGGGCTCTACGTCAAGCGCTTGCAAGCCAGCAGCGGTGCGGGCAGCCAACGACCGCACATCGGTATAGGTGTAGTTCTGCCAGGTCGTGTCGTCTGACCCGGGTGCTGATGTCATNGAGCGGAACAGCACCTTGTCTGCTCGGTTCGCAGCGTGTTCCAAAAACTTTTGGGGGACGGTGGTNTCTTTTGCGACGGCGTGCATCTCTTCNATGGTCATTCGTTGTGTTCCCATCGCAAGAGTCTGGCATCTCCGCAATGCGGATTCCACCAAAGCATTCCGAATTTGATGGGTTGCAGTCCGACTCTTCGTGACGCGGCCGGCTGCACCATGATGTGCCGATGACGACTGCAGTGATTGTTGACGCCATTCGCACTCCTCTTGGGCGAAGGAATGGCAAGTTGAAAGATTGGCATCCGGTTGATTTGGCTGCCGAGACCTTGAAGGCGTTGCAGGAACGCAATGACCTTGATCCTTCTGTTGTCGACGACGTGGTCATGGGNTGCGTGATGCAGGTCGGCGAGCAGGCGGCGAACGTTGCACGAAACGCAGTGCTTGCNGCTGGTTGGCCGGAGTCGGTTCCGGGTACCACGATCGATCGGCAGTGCGGGTCAAGCCAGCAGGCAGCGCACTTNGCTGCTCAAGGCGTGATCGCNGGNGCATATGACGTNGTCGTTGCNGCCGGNGTCGAAGTGATGTCTCGTGTGCCGATGGGNGCCTCNATGATCGATGGCAAGTACGGATTTCCGTTCGGGCCGAAGGTCGGTGCCCGTTATGCAGATCAGGGTGGCCTTGTACCGCAAGGCATTTCTGCTGAGCTCATTGCAGACCAGTGGGACCTAAGTCGTGAAGATCTCGACCGGTACGGGGTTCGTAGCCAAGAGTTCGCTCGTCGGGCCACCAATGAAGGTCGTTTCGAGCGGGAGATTTTGCCGGTGCTTGGCGCGGATGGCGAGATGATGTCGGTCGATGAGGGTTTGCGTGACACGACGATGGAGTCGTTGGGAAACCTCAAGCCCTCGTTCCGTGCTGCAGAAGACGGCGGTCGAGTAACGGCTGGTAATTCGAGTCAGATCACCGATGGTGCGTCGGCGTTGCTCATCATGAGTGAAGAAAAAGCGTCGGCGCTTGGCTTGACCCCTCGGGCACGTTTTGTCAACTTCTCGCTTGCGGGGGCTGACCCTCGCCTTATGTTGACTGCACCGATTCCGGCGACGGCGAAGGTGTTGGAGCGTGCCGGCATGTCGATCGATGACATCGATCTTGTCGAGATCAACGAGGCCTTTGCTTCGGTGGTGCTTGCCTGGGAAAAAGAATTTCACCCCGATATGGACAGGGTGAATCAGAATGGTGGCGCCATCGCGTTGGGTCATCCACTTGGCTGTTCGGGTGCGCGCTTGATGACGACGTTGCTCAACGAACTTGAGCGCACCGGTGGCCGTTACGGCTTGCAGACAATGTGCGAGGGTGGCGGCATGGCGAATGCCACGATCATTGAGCGTCTCCGCTGATCCGTTCAGGTGACGTTTTCATGTTGAGGTGCTGGGGATTTCCCCAGTTCCTGTGGATAACTCTGCCTGTCGAGGTCTAGCATGACGGCTGTGACCTTGGGTTCGGTGATCTGGTTCGCCTTTGGAGTGTTGCTGATGTACACCTTGTGGCGTGTCGGTATCACTATGTTGCGTGCGGTCACGATGGCAACTCCTGAGCCTCCTCCACCCGGTGAGATGCGAAAAGTGAACATGAGGTTCCGCTGCGATGTCTGTGGAGTGGAATTGAAGTTAACCATGGCGCCAGATGAGGACCCGCCACCGCCAAAACACTGTTTGGAAGACATGATCATCGTCGCCCCCACCTTCGAGTGACAGCCCTGTGAGTTTTCCCATCTGCCTGTGGATAACTACACGAACGGCTGAATTGCTAAAGGCGGAGCTCTGTGGAAAGGCGTTGTGGCTTCGAGTGATGATGAGTAGCGACGAGCGGCGCTAACGCCATTTTGTGGCTGTGTAGAGACCACCGAGAATCGACCCGAGGCCGATGAGAAGCAACCAGTTATTTCCGGCAAACGCCAAGTTGCGCAACATGATGACGATAACACCAACGATGAGCAGCACCAGCATGAGCACCGGCACCCATGGTTGGCCGACCTTTTCTTCTTGAGGCACGGGTGGTGTGTACCGAGAACTCGCCGCGGGGCCGCGATTCGACTGTTGATCTGCCGATGGAGATGGGGTTANACGACCACCGGTNTTTCGCTTCGGAGGAGCCACGNTTNTTNAGTCTAGGCATNTTCGATNGCTATGCCGAACAGGAATGGTGGTGTTCGTCGATCTTCACGGCAGGCTGTTGAGGTGCCCCGCGTTCTTGTCATCGACTCTTATGACTCCTTCGTCTACAACNTGGTGCAGTACCTCGGTGAATTAGGAGCTGATCCAATCGTTCATCGAAATGACGCAATCACCGTCGACGAGGCNGTCGCCGTNGGTGCCGATGGAGTGTTGCTATCACCTGGGCCTGGCCGACCCGAGGATGCCGGCATCTTGTGCGATGCGATTCCAGTTTTCGCCGCACAAGGCACGCCGGTGTTTGGAGTCTGTCTCGGGCATCAGGCAATCGGCCATGTCTACGGTGCCGAGGTTGTGCGCGCGCCTGAACTCATGCACGGCAAGACATCNGAAATTTCTCATGATGGNCAAGGAGTGTTCGCAGGCCTACCAACGACGNTGACGGCAACTCGCTATCACTCGCTCGTGCTNGACGAAGGTTCGGTANCAGAGTGCCTTGACGTCACCGCTCGCACAACTGACGGGATGGTCATGGGAGTGCGTCATTTCGAGTTTGACATTGAGGGTGTGCAGTTTCATCCTGAGTCGATCCTGACGGCTGCAGGACACGACCTGCTGAAGAACTTTCTCAACCGTCTCTGAGCGCNGANNGTCAGNNGACGGTCGTCGAAGTCGACGTCGACGTCGACGTCGTCGTGGTCGTCGGAGGCACAGTTGTTGTCGTCGTCGAGGTCGTGGTTGTTGTTGGTGGAGGTGCGACACCCACCACGATGATTACTTCTGAGCCTCTGTCAATTTCGGAACCAGCTTGAACGCTTTGCTCTGTAACTCGTCCGCCGTTGGGGTCCTCTGGATTTTCAAGATCGATGTATTCGATCACGTAAGTCAGTTCATGTTCTTCACTTGTGAGGAGGGCAGTTGCCTCTTCTTCAAGTAGCCCGACGAGGATAGGGACATTTGTCTTCCCAGGTCCACTAGACACGAACAGGGTGACCTCTGACCCGCGGCGAACCATGGTATTCGGTGCTGGGTCCGTTCGAATCACTGTTCCTTCTGGGATTACTGGGTCTACGATGCGCTCGACAGTTACAGAGAGCCCTGTGGTGCCTGTCAGAAATTCGATAGCGGCCTCTTCGCTCGAATTCAGGACGATTGAAGGAACCTCGACTTGGTCGACGCCTCCTGAGACGTAGATCGTGACGCTTTCGTCTTGACTAATTCGACTGCCTGCCGGAGGATCAGTTCGAATTACGAGCCCGACAGAAACATCACTTACTTCAGTGATTAACGACGTCGAGAATCCGCGTGTCACCAACTGTCGTCGGGCCTCATCGAGTGTGAAGCCAGCGACATTGGGTACTGATTGCAAAGCCTCGGTCGGGTTGTAGTACAACAAGATGATCGTGCCTTCGACGACGACGGTTCCTGCTGCCGGGTCGGTGCGGAAAACGAATTCTTCTGCGACCCCTGCAGTTTCTTCTGCAATGGCTCGATATTCAAGACCTAGGTCGTCAAGCTTGCCAGTTACAGCGGAAAGTCGTTGCCCTGTGAAATCGTCTAGCACTCTCGTGGTGGCAGTAGCTTCACTTGATGAAAGTCGTCCGTAGAGCACGATGCCACCGATCACTAGTGCGACAAGTGCGATGAATGCTCCCAGGGCGTACCAACCGGTTCGTGGAGGGATGTCTTCGTAGTAGGTTGCGTCCGCCGATGACCCGGGTGGGTATTTCGACATGTCATCTGGGCTGGTGTGCTCTGACTGGATCGTGGGGTTTCCAGGGATCGATGGACCCGATAGCGAGTGTTCTGTCGCTGGATTTGCCGCAGTCACGGCATCGGAACTGGGGCCAGTCCCGGGGGCAAAGGTGCCGTTGTAGTCGTCAATGGTGATGCGGTTGGAAGTGGTTGGAGCGTTCGAGTCGACGGCCTCTTTATCGTTGCGGCGCATGGCGAGCGGTGTTTCCCCATTGCGAAAGCGCTTCAAGTCGTCTCGCAGTTCTCGAGCCGTCTGATAGCGATCGCCGGGGTTTTTTGCCATCAGATGCTCGACGATGGCCTCTAGCGGACGTGGTACGGCCTCGTTAATTTCAGTTAGTGGAGATGGAGTGTCATGAACCTGTTTGTAGGCAATCGCAACTGCGTTCTCACCTGCGAATGGCGTGCGGCCGGCGAGCATCTCGTAGATCACAATCCCGAGTGAGTAAAGGTCGCTGCGTGGGTCGGGTTGCCCACCTTGGGCCTGTTCGGGAGAGAAATAACTTGCGGTCCCCATCACCGAGCCTGTTTGGGTGAGGTTCTGCTCAACGGGAGCGTTCATGGCGCGAGCAATACCGAAGTCAGCAACTTTTACGGCTCCATTCGAGCCAATGAGAATATTTGCGGGTTTGATATCCCGATGTGCGAGGCCGGCCTCGTGGGCAAAACCGAGTGCTCCCGCCACTTCGGATGCGATTTCTGCGGCTTGACCAGGGTCTATCTGACGGCCGCTGCGGCAGATATCGGAGAGGGTGTGACCCTCAACGTATTCCATAGCAATGAAATAGGTCGTTTCAAAACGACCCCAGTCATAAACGTTGACGATATTGGGGTGAGTAAGACCAGCAGCAGACTGGGCTTCCCGCCGGAAACGCTCAACGAACTTTGGATCGACGGCAAACTCGGGAAAAAGTACTTTTACGGCGACATCCCGCGCAAGCAACTGGTCGCGCGCTAAAAACACGTCGGCCATTCCTCCGCGACCAATGCGTCGCTCTATTCGATAACGGTTGTTAATGACCGTTGCGTTGGTGCCGTTTTCGCTCATCTACTTAATGCGCTTTGCCGCCGGAGAAGCCGACGGTAACAAGTGCACTTATGAGGTTACCGAGGTGAGGGCCATCGATGTGGTCGCTTTATCTGTGTATTCGCCTTGACGAGGTGCTAGCCACCGGGCTTTGGAAGTCTCACAAATTTGAAGGAGTCTGAGGGCAGTCACGATGATTCGTAGCGCAGTTCGGTGGCGCCAATTGTGATGATGTCACCGTGTGACAGCGCGTAGGTCTTTTCGATCTGGATGCCGTTTACAAATGTTCCGTTTGTGGACCCGAGGTCCACGATATGGTGTTGGCCGTTTTCGTAACGGACTTCTGCGTGGAGCCGACTGGCTTGTTCATCAGCAATTTGGACGGGGTTATCTGTTGATCGGCCCATTTTCAGTCTGGTATCGCCGACCGGGTGCCGAGTTCCGCCCTTTTCTACGATCGCAGCGATAGCGGCGGACGCCGGTGACGGTTTGGGTTCATCGTGGATGATGACGGGCTCCGGCGCCGGGGTCACCGCTGGAGGTGGGAGTTCAACAGCCGGACGTGGTGGCGCATCGGCTATCGGGCCGATGGCCGAACTGGCGTTGAGAGATGGCTCTGGTGATTGAGAGCTTTCAGAACTTTGCGGCCGAGTGATAGAAGCGGTGATCTTGAGTTGGCCGCTGTCGAGCGATGCATCTGTGGAGAAGATGACATCGACTGCAGCGAGAATATCGAGACCTTCATCACGGATGTACGCAATGGCTGCGGCAGAGAGTTCATTGATGAGGGCTTTTTCGTCGTTGGCGAGTGTTTCTCGGTCGAGCTCTGAGAGCGTGACAGCAAATTTGTCAGGGCCAATACGTCGGCCTTCTGTGTCGGTGTCGACGGCGTCATCAATGGCTTTTAACAGTTTGCGTCCAATTTCAATCGGACGCAGTGCTGAAGACTTGCGTCGCCTGACGAATCGAAATGACATATTTCCAGCATATTTGAGTCGAGCGCGAGATCAGAGCGAATGTCTTCAGTGACTGCTTGCCTCAGCCCGCAGCGTTAGCGTGGAGGAAGTGACCTCACTGAACCCTGACGCCGCGTGGCCGTCTGTTTCGGTTGTGATGCCCGTGCGTAATGAGGCCAAGCATATTTTGGCTGGAGTCGACGCTGTACTAGACCAGGAATATGAGGGTGATATCGACATCTGGATTGCGGTCGCCCCCTCCGACGATGAAACCGAACAGATAGTCGAGGAGCTGGCTCAAGAAAATCCGAAAGTTCATCCGGTGAGAAATGATGCTGGGGTGACTCCCGCGGGGCTCAACGCTGCGATTTCTGCGAGTAGTGGCGAGGTTGTTGTGCGGGTCGACGGCCATGTGAAACTTTGTGATGGGTACATCTCAAGGGCGGTTGAGACAATGGTTCGAACTGGAGCTGCGAATGTAGGGGGCCGTCAGGTCGCTACGGGTGTGACTGGCTTTGAGAAAGCAGTGGCTGCGGTGATGATGTCCGTTGTTGGTTCCGGTGGTGCTGATTATCGAGTCGGCGAGAGCGAGAAGGCAGTTGACACGGTGTTCCTTGGGGTGTTCGATCGCCGAGCTGGTGATGAAGTTGGGTGGTTTGATGAGTCCCTTATTCGAAATCAGGATTATGAGTTAAATATTCGTCTTCGCGCTTCGGGCGGGTTGGTGTGGTTTGATCCAGATCTTTTCGTCGAGTATCAGCCGCGATCGTCGCTGAGAGCAGTAGCACGGCAATACTTTGATTACGGATTTTTCAAGGCAAAAGTCCTCAAGCTTCACAAGTCATCAATGAAGTTTCGGCAGATCATCCCGCCAATAGCCATGTTGGGTTTGGCACTGTCGCTAATAGTAGGGACGTGGTTTGAGCCAGCGTTTTTAATTTCTTTTGCCTACTTCATGGCCCTTTTCTTTGGGGTTCGTGGATCAGCCCGAAGTCGTTTTAGAGCGTTGCTGATCGCTCCAGTTATGCATTTTTCTTGGAGCGTTGGTCTTTTGAACGGCCTTGTCAAGCGGCGAGGGCCTAATCCAGACAGATAAGGCTTTCCAGGTGGGATGTTGTTTGACCACGGTCCGCCTTTGGAAAGAGTTTCGGCTGCGCGATTCGCTCTGCTGAAGCGAAGTGGTTTGCCTAATCGTCCGAAAAAGTAGAACCTATGGCCCCTTTGATCGTCGTCAGTGATTGAACGAACTGTGCGGCGGCGTCGAGGCTCTTGAAGTGGCGGTTTTCTTCCACCATGTTTACCGACAGTGAGTCGAGTTGCTCCCGTCGAAATTGGCCGGGTGCCTCTTCTGTGGGAGAGAACCACAGCAGGTCACGCCCTCGATAAATCATTACCGTGCCGGACTCAGTAAAGGAAACGGAATAGCCCGATCGAATCCATGCACCAGTTATTGACATACTCACAACAATTAGAGCAATAGCAACAGTGCTGATTGCGGAGCGCATGAAACGGCGCTGTCTGGATGAGCGACGCATTTTTCTTGACTTAATGCCTTCTGGTGGGGTTGGTTCGTGACCAGGGTCGGCATCCACCTCGATGGCAGCGAGTTCACTGGTGACTTCATCGGCGTCAAATAGGGCGTCGATGTCGTATTCCTCAGTGGGCTGCGAGAGCTCGTCCCCCTCGAGAACATCGGCGACGATGACGGTGACGTTGTCACGCCCTCCGTTGTCGTTTGCTGCCTGCACGAGGGCGTCAGCTGCGGTTTGTGGTTCCACGTGCTGTTTGAGGATTTCTTCGATGTGTTCATCATCGATTTCGTCGACGAGCCCGTCAGAGCAGAGGAGAAAGCGATCGCCTTTGATGATGGGCAGCTTGGCTGAGTCAACTTGAACGTCCGGCTCGATGCCCAAAGCTCGGGTGACGATGTTCCGACGTGGATGGTAGCGAGCCTCTTCTCTTGTGATTTGACCTTGGTCGAGGAGATCTTGAACAAATGAATGATCTTTTGACACCTGTCGAAGCCGGCCTTGGCGA
>PBWL01000006.1 GCA_002727235.1 Acidimicrobiaceae bacterium | reverse complement strand
GTCAGAGGTCGGTGATCTTCTGTTCGCAGTGGTGAATCTCGCCCGCCATCTCGACGTCGAGCCAGAGGCGGCGCTTCGGGGCGCCACCGATCGTTTCAATGCGCGCTTTCGCGAGGTCGAGCGGCTTGCCGATGCCGCCGAGCTGTCTCTTCGAGACCTCGACATCGACGGCCTTGACCGTCTGTGGAACGACGCGAAACGCAATCTCAAGAACTGATGAGGCGGCATCGTCCGACCCATCGATTATGGCGTGCCCATGTTTGAGATTGACCCGGTACGTTGATCGAGGAACATCGTCACCCTTTACAGAAAGACAGCACAATGAGTGAGATCATCCACGTTCATGGTCGTGAAATTCTTGATTCTCGCGGCAATCCCACCGTGGAGGTTGAAGTTGCACTGACGTCAGGGGCTGTTGGACGGGCAGCGGTCCCGAGCGGTGCCTCCACCGGTGAGCACGAGGCAGTCGAACTCCGTGACGGCGGCGATCGATACCTCGGCAAAGGTGTGACAACAGCAGTCAACTACGTCAATACCGAGATTGCCGACTGTCTCACCGGCTGGGATCCGATCGATCAGCGAGCAATCGATCTCGAACTGATCGAACTCGACGGCACCGACAACAAAGGTCGTCTTGGTGCAAATGCGATTCTTGGCGCCAGTCTTGCCATTGCCAAAGCTGCGGCAGCAGACATGCAGATGCCTCTCTACCGCTACGTCGGCGGTGCCAACGCTCATATTCTTCCCGTACCAATGATGAACGTGCTCAACGGTGGCGCGCACGCCGATAACAGCGTCGACTTCCAAGAGTTCATGATCATGCCGGTCGGNGCGCCATCGTTCAGCGAGGCACTTCGATGGGGAACGCAGACCTACCACGTGCTCAAAGGTGTACTTCACGATCGCGGACTCGCAACCGCAGTTGGTGACGAGGGCGGCTTCGCTCCAAACCTTGCATCAAACGAGGACGCAATAGTGCTCCTGCTCGAGGCCATTGAAAAGGCTGGGTACCGACCGGGGGACGACATCGCTATCGCGCTCGACCCTGCGGTAAGCGAGATCTATCGAGATGGGGCGTATCACCTCGATGGTGAGGGCAAAATGCTCTCGGCATCTGAACTTGCTGAGTACTGGTTGAGAATCGTGCGTAGCTACCCAGTGGTCTCCATCGAGGACGGCATGGCCGAAGACGATTGGGAGGGTTGGTCAGCACTCACACAGGCCGTCGGCGATCAATGCCAACTCGTAGGCGACGACTTGTTTGTCACAAATAGCGCGCGTCTCCAAATGGGCATTGACCGCACGGTTGCTAACAGCATTCTCGTCAAGGTGAACCAAATTGGGTCACTCACTGAAACACTCACCACCGTCGAACTCGCTGCTGCGAATTCGTATTCTTCAGTGATGAGCCACCGAAGCGGCGAAACCGAAGATGCGACGATCGCTGATCTTGCAGTTGCTACAAACTGCGGGCAAATCAAGACCGGTGCGCCGTGTCGATCAGATCGCGTCGCTAAGTACAACCAACTATTGCGCATCGAATCTGAACTCGGCGACACTGCAACGTTTCCTGGTGCCGACACCCTCGCTATTCGATAGTCACGGCTCACATCGATGACACCGCCATCGCAAGCACGCGTGCGAACATAGAGGTGTGAAGAAGCGCTCTGGCCCCTCTGGTTCTGGGCGCACCCAACGTTCACGCATCCCCCGATTACGTCGCCCGGCTGCGGAGCGCGGGACGAGTCGAAATTCGACACGGAGAAGGATCGAAGAGGCTGCGGCATCGACCTCTCGCACCACTCTCCTCATCGGCGCCGTGAGCCTCGTGGTCGTTGGTGCTGCGATCACATCGGTGATCGTGTTGCCATTGCAGACATATCTTGGTCAAGGCGATGAAATCGACCGACTAGAAACCGAACTCGAGCGAATGACGGCGATTAACGACGATCTTCAGGCCGAAGTAGACCGTCTTCGCACCGATACCGGCGTCGAGGAAGCTGCTCGCGATCAACTCGGATACGTGTCTGATGGTGACGTGAGGGAAACCATCTTGCCATTCCCTGACCTGCCGACTGACCTCCCGAACGGCTGGCCCTACGGCGTCATCGATGAGGTCATGAACTTTCGAATGTCAAACCCATAACCCTCTCGCTCGCCGCTCGCATTCACAGGAACTGCTCGACACGACTACAGTTCGATCTGTCTAAATACAACAGGACATCCACACCAAGGGAGTGATGATGGCAGGCAGCATTCTTGGCGAACAGGTTCTCCGCAAAGAGGACCCAAAGTTCTTAACCACCGGCGGCGAATATCTAGCCGATATCTCTGAGCCGTTGCTCGAGGGGGCGGCCCACGTGGTCTTCGCGCGGTCGCCAATGGCACATGGCACGATCGAATCGATCGATATCTCTGAGGCCGAAACAATGCCGGGAGTCATCGGGATTTACACCGCCGACTCGCTCGGACTCGAGCCCACAAAATCGAACTTCAACCCAGGTGTTGCACGGACGCTTCTTGCAAGCGACAAAGTGCGCTGGGTGGGTGAACCAATTGTTGCGGTCGTTGCCGAAACCTACTCGCAGGCAACCGATGCTGCTCAAATGGTCTTTGTCGATATCGATCCGCTTCCCGCAGTGATCGACATGAAGGAAGCCCTTACCTCGTCGACTCACATCTACGACGGTGCTGGTTCAAACGCCGTGTTTGACTCTGCTGCGTTCGGCGGACAGCCCACCACTGGTGATGCCTTCTTCGAAGGCTGCGAGGTCGTGGTGTCAACTGAAGCTCTCAACCAGCGGGTTGCCCCATGCCCACTCGAACCACGCGCCGCTGCCGCAACATGGCACGAGGGTCGTCTTTATGAGTGGCTTTCGACTCAGCATGCTCAAGGTGCTGTCGGGCCCATCGCTGGTGCAAACGGTATTGAGGCCTCTGAAGTCAGGGTCATTACCCCCGACGTGGGCGGCGGTTTTGGCGCAAAGATTGGTTGCTTCTCAGAGGAACTCCTGCTTGGACTTCTCTCGAAAGATAGCGGGCGGCCAATCAAGTTTGCGGAGACCCGCAGCGAGTCGATGATGAACCTCGGTCACGGCCGAGCACAGCATCAGGTTATTAAAGTCGGGGGATCGCGTGACGGCAAGATCACCCATTTCCAACTTGAAATGATTCAAGACTCGGGCGCATTCTGCGAAGTGGGAACCATCCTTGGTGCGCTCTTCACCCGCCGCATGGCTGCTGGTGTGTACGCCTTTGACAATGTTGAAGCTCACTGCGCGTCAGTTGTTACGAACACGACGCCTGTCGTCGCGTACCGTGGAGCTGGCCGGCCTGAAGCCACCGCAGCGACCGAGCGAGCGATGGACCTCTTCGCCGCCGAAATCGGAATGGACCCAGCAGAGGTTCGCCGCAAGAATCTCATCGCACCGTTCAATGAGCCGCACACCACCGCAATCGGTGAGGCCTATGACGTGGGCGACTTTGTCGGCAGTCTCGATCGTGCGCTGGAGCACGCCGGTTACGAAGGTCTTCGGGCAGAGCAAGCACAACGTCGTGCCGACGGTTCATCGAAACTGCTTGGCATTGGTGTCTGCACTTATGTCGAAATCACCGGTGGCGCTGGCGCTCCAGAAGAGGACGCGAAGATCATCATCCATCCAGATGGCACCGGCACGATTTACACGGGCACCTCACCTCACGGCCAGGGTCATGACACCGCGTGGTCGATGATTGCAAGTGCCCAGACAGGTATCGACATCGACAAGTTCACCCTTGTTTGGGGCGACACCGATCTCACCCCTGTTGGTGGTGGAACGATGGGTTCACGCTCACTGCAACAAGGTGGCCTNGCTGTCAACCAGGCGGCTGANGGAATCGTCGAGCAGGGTCGTGAGATTGCAGCTCGCCTTCTTGAGGCCGANGCTGCCGACGTGGTGCTCAACACCGAGACGGGCGAATTCCATGTCGCCGGTACTCCTGCAGTCACGAGTTCGTGGGCTGACATTGCAGCTTCGGCTGGTGAAGCGGGACTCATCGAGCAGACAACGTTCCAAGCGCCGGGCGCCACATACCCATTTGGGGCGCACGTCGCCGTTGTCGAAGTTGATCGTGACACTGGCTTGGTTAAGCATCTTCGCCACATCGCCTGCGATGACGCTGGCACCATGGTGAACCCAATGTTGCTCGCTGGTCAGGTCCATGGTGGAGTTGCCCAGGGNACCGCTCAAGCNNTGTACGAAGAAGTTCGNTACGACNCAGACGGCAACCCGGTCACCTCNAACCTNGCTGACTACACGATGATCTCGGCTGATCTCATGCCNACGATCGAGCGCATCCCGATGGAAACACCAACCTTCGTGAATCCGCTTGGTGCAAAGGGCATCGGCGAGTCAGGCACGATCGGTTCAACACCTGCAGTTCACTCGGCAGTGATCGATGCTCTGTCTCACCTCGGCGTGCGTCACATCGACATGCCGTGCACACCTGAAAAGGTTTGGCAGGCAATGAACGCTGCTTCCTGATCAGCGTCATAAACATCCGGTACTCAATGCCGGCCGAATTCTCATCTGTGAATGAGGGTTTGGCCGGCATCAGTCGTTGTGCACCCCGTTCCTCAGACTGCACCCATCACAGCGCTCAATGACGACGTAGCCTGATCTCCGTGACCTCGTCGACGCAGTCCCCCATCATCGCCCACGACCTGGTGCGCACCTTCGGAAGTGGCGAGGACGAAGTCCGCGCCGTTGACGGTGTCAACCTTGAAGTCACCGCTGGTGAAGTGTTCGGTTTTCTTGGCCCAAACGGCGCCGGCAAAAGCACCACCGTCCGCATCCTCACTACTTTGCTGAAGCCAAGCGCAGGTTCGGCTTCGGTTGCGGGCTATGACATCGAGAGCAACGCTGATGCGATTCGCCGCAGCATCGGCGTTGCCCTGCAGGATGCTGCCATCGACCCGTTGATGACGGGCGCCGAACTTCTTCGCCTTCAAGCAGTGCTCTACGGCATTCCGCGAAACGCACAGCACGAGCGTGCCGGCGAACTCCTCGAACGCGTCGGGTTATCAGCCGCTGGTGACCGTCGCGTGGGGACGTATTCAGGTGGTATGCGACGCCGCCTCGACCTCGCACTCGCACTCATCCATAAACCCAGCGTGCTCTTTCTCGACGAACCAACCACCGGTCTTGATCCGATGAGCCGAATGTCGCTATGGGAAGAAATCCGTCGCCTCAACAACGACGGCACCACTGTGCTGCTCACGACGCAATATTTAGAAGAAGCTGACCAACTCGCTGATCGCGTTGCCATTATCGATAACGGAAAGATTGTTCGGGAAGGTCGACCCGAGGCTCTCAAGACCGATGTTGGTGCCCCAACTTTGCTCATCTCGGTGGCCGACGACCATGTTGAATCTGCACGAGCGTTACTTGCTCAATTCGGCGAAGCAAGACCAACCGCCGAAGGCTCACTCGGTGTTGGCCTCACCCAAGGCGCAGGCGATGTGTCCAATGTTGTGAGAGCGCTCGATGCCCAAGGCATCGTCGTTGAGCACCTCGAACTTCGTGCACCGAGCCTCGACGACGTATTCGCTGAGGCAACCGGGCATCGCCTTGAAGGCGCGTCATGAGCACGCTGGCGCTTCGCCGCCGCGACCAAATTGGAGCACTCTCGTCCCGCTCAGTTCTCTCACTCGTGCGCCAACCCAGCCTTGTCGTACCGTCGCTAGTCTTTCCACTGTTCTTCGTGGCCCTTGGAGCAGCATCGTTCGCCCGGGCGATCAACATCCCCGGTTTCCCGAAGGTTGACTCGTTTCTCGACTTCGCACTCGCCGGATCGGTCGTGCAAGGGGTGCTATTTGGATCGGTGACAAGTGCTACTGCCCTCGCAACAGATATTGAGACCGGATTCTTCGACCGTTTACTCGTCGCACCAAGTAGCCGAACTGCAATCCTCGTTGGGCGGCTTGCCGGCGCCATGGTCTACGGCCTTGCGCAAACGTTGTTCTTCACCATCGTGCTCTTTCCGTTTGGTCTCAGCATCCGGTCAGGGTTTCTCGGGCTCACCGCAATGATGATCGGAGGGCTCTTCACGGCTCTTGCCGTTGGAGCGTTGATGTCAGCGATGGCAATCAAAACCGGCTCCAGTGAAGCCGTTCAAGGCTCGTTCCCGCTGATCTTCATTTTGCTGTTCTTTTCTTCGGCGTTTTTCCCACGGCAAACGATGGACGGCGTCTACCGACGCATCGCAGACCTCAATCCGCTGTCGTACCTCGTCGAAGGTTTCCGCTCACTCACCATCGACCAGTTAACGCTGACCGCTGTGCTACAGACCATTCTCATTCCTGCGGCGATCTCGGTGGTTGGTATCGGTATCTCTCTTCGCACGCTTCACAACCGTTTGGCCGCATCATGAGTGCATCGCTCGGTATAGCAACACGAAGCCTCCGAAATGTTCGGCGACTTCCATCAGCATTCATTCCGGCTCTTCTAATGCCCGTCTTCCAGGTCGTCGCATTCTCGGGCACCTACGCAGGCGTCACTCAGATACCTGGTTTCCCAACCGACCGTTCGGTGAACTGGTACCTTCCGATGGCCGTCACAATGGGTGCTGCGTTCGCTGGACTTGGCACGGGCTTCTCCATGATTCGCGACCTGCAGACCGGTTTCTACGATCGTCTTCGCATGGCGCCCACGAGCAGGCGACAATTATTGCTCGGGCCGTACATTGCGGCATGGGTACGAGCATGTATCGCTGTAGTGCTCGTCACTATTTTTGGTTTCGCTCTGGGCGCGCGACCAGTTGGCAGCGGTCTCGGGACCTTCAGCCTGTTCATTGCCGGTATCGGAATGGCAACGATCGGCACCGGGTGGGGNCTCGGTCTTGCCTACCGCTTCCGCGATATGCGTGCCGCCGCAATCATGCAGCTCACACTCTTTCTCGGACTCTTCCTTACCGATGCACAGACTCCGATCCCTCTCATGGATGGGTGGCTTGAACATGTGGCTCGATGGAATCCACTTACACAGGTGCTCGATGTCGCCCGCATTGGNTTTATCGACGGCATCAGNGNTCGAGATCTCCTNGTCGGAANACTCATCATGGTCGCAATCAGTNCNGGAGCATGGCTGTTTGCNTTCACTGGTCTCGCTNGTCTNGACGACTAGATGATGCTGTGAGCNCCAAGNGCTCGCAGNTACCGTAATACCGTGACATCGANNATGAAGCGGCTCCGNNTTGCCCTCGGGCTTGTTGGCTCAGTCGCAGTTGCCGGTGTCATCGGTTACCGGGTCACAGGGCTGAGCTGGATGGAGGCCATCTATATGACGGTGATTACCGTCACAACCGTTGGCTATCGGGAAGTGGGCGGACAGCCATCGATTGGTGAACAGATTTTCACCATCGTCATTATCACCACCGGTGTCTCAACCGTGCTGTATACGTTCACATTGGGTGTTCAAACAGTGGTCGAGGGCCAGTTGCGCGAGTTTGTGGGAAGGCGAAGAATGAACAAAGTGATTGAAGGATTCAGAGACCACACGATCGTCTGCGGGCTTGGCCGTGTCGGCCAGACCGTCGTCGATGACTTGGTGTCACACGGAGAGACCGTTGTCATCATCGACGAAAACCCCGAGCAGGTGAGAGGCATCCACAATCCGGTGGTTGTAGGTGATGCAACTCTTGATTCAACGTTGCGCTCCGCCGGAGTTGAGCATGCACGAGCCCTTATCGCTGCTCTTGAGGGCGATGCTGAAAATCTTTTCGTCACGCTCTCCGCACGCACAATCAACCCTGAGTTGTTCATCGTGGCCCGTGCGCGCGCCGGTGAAAGTGTTCCGAAACTCTCCCGCGCTGGCGCCGACCGAGTGGTCAACCCTCAAGATCTTGGTGCAAGCCGCATGGCATCGTTCGTCGTGCAGCCACATGTTGCGGAATTCGTTGATGTGGTGATGCACGAACGCTCTCACGAATTTCGAATCCGTGAATACCAGTTAACTCCAGGCTGCTGGCTCGTCGGTCAAGAGGTTGGTGATGCCCGTTTACGTGACCGTACAGAGGCTCTCGTATTGGCTGTGCGCACCAACGATGGAACATTCATTACCAACCCTGAACCTAGCGTCACGCTTGCGGCTGGCGATGTGCTGATCGTTGTTGGCACCGAAGAAGGACTTGCCGGTCTGCAAGAGGCGCTTGCATGAGAAGCGAACGGACCCATGTGCTTCTCGACCTTGACGGCACTCTGAGTGACTCCGAGCCTGGCATTCTTCGGTCGCTGCANTGGGCCTTTGAGAAAGAGGGTTTCCCNATCCCNACCNAAGAACAAGTTCGGTCAGTCATTGGGCCTCCATTTGAAATCGGTCTTCCGCGGATTGGCATCCCTCAGAATGACCTCGAACGCGTCGTCGATCGCTACCGAGAGCGTTACGCAACGACGGGAGCATTCGAAAACACCCTGTACCCAGGAATTGTCGAGATGCTCGACGCGCTCAGCAGAGATGGTCTCAGCCTCTCCGTCGCAACAGCAAAGCCCGAAGTCACCGCTCACCCGATACTTGATTACTTCGATATTTCAGATCGGTTTGCAGTAAGAGCCGGGGCGACGCTCACCCCAGACCGGCGTACGAAAGCCGAGGTCATCGAGTTTGCGCTCGACGAACTCGGTATCTCGGCTGACCCTGACCTCGGTGACCACGTCATCATGGTTGGAGACCGAGATCACGACGTGCTCGGCGCAAAACGCCATGGAATTCCATGTATTGGCGTGACATGGGGGTATGGCGACCCTCCGGAACTCCTCGACAGTGGAGCCGTTGCTCTTGCAGATTCTCCTGCCGAGGTTGTTGACCTCGTTCACGCGTCGTACCGTCTCAATCACTGGTGATGGACTCGACACAGACGCCCCGAACTGCCTCAGATGCAGAGTCACGAAGCGCAGCAGATGCCGTGATGCGCAGAATCTTGCGCCTTGACCAAGATGCTCCTCGCTCAACGCCTGATGAGGCACGAAAAGCGTTTCAGACCTCGATTCTCGTCGCCACCGTTCGCTGTCTACTGATGTACATCGTGTTCCCGTTCGTGCTGCCCGCACTTGGCATCGCCACAGGTGTGGGCCCAGCGATCGGGCTAGCCATCGGCATTGCTGCGATTGCTGCGATCATCATGAGCGTGCGTCGCTTCTGGCGTGCCGACCATTCGAAACGGTGGCACTACACCATCGTCGGCACATTCGTTGTTGCGTTTCTCCTCGTACTCGTCGTCGGCGACATCATCAATCTCGTCAGCTAGAAGAGCACCCAGTCGCCCGCTGTCGACACAACCGGCCCCGATGAGGCATGATGTAGGGACTCGTTTCGACGTAAATCGATCGCAAGTTCATCACCAGAGGGGGATCCGTGGAGATCAGCATCACAATTAACGGTCAAGTCGTCAGCGCCGACGTTGAACCACGCACATTGCTCGTTCAGTTCATTCGTGACAATGCCGGCCTCACCGGGACCAATATTGGTTGCGATACCTCATCATGCGGTGCATGTTCGATTCACCTCGACGGTGAGGCAGCGAAGAGCTGCACCGTTCTTGCCGTCCAAGCAGATGGGGGCTCGGTCACAACCATTGAAGGAATGGCATCGGCCGATGGAACCCTTCACCCGATGCAGCAGGCGTTCATGGATAACCATGGTCTGCAGTGCGGCTACTGCACACCTGGAATGGTGATGGCAGCGACCAGCCTGCTCGAAGAAAATCCGTCTGCAACAGAGGAAGAAATTCGTATCGGGCTCGAAGGCAACCTGTGCCGCTGCACGGGCTACCACAACATTGTGCAGGCCGTGCTGTCATGCACGAAGTCGTGACCCGCCTCAATCAACGTCCACACGTAAGCAATTAACGAATGTCCTCAAACTCTACGATCGCGATTACGTCAGCCCAAGGAGATTTCCAGTGATTCCATCAGCATTCGAATACGTCCGAGCAGGATCAGCAGAAGAGGCGATCAGTCTCATAGCTGAACACGGCGATGAAGCAAAGTTCTTGGCTGGTGGCCACAGCCTTGTTCCTCTTATGAAGCTCCGTCTTGCGCAGCCGAGTGTGCTCATCGATATCGGTCGAGTATCTGATCTTTCCTACGTGAAAGACGCGGGCGATCACATCGCCGTCGGCGCCCTCACCCGGCACTGCGATGTCGAGAACTCACCAATCGTGATGGAGCATGCCCCGCTTCTTGCGCATGCCACCTCACATGTCGGTGACCCTCAAGTTCGCCATCGTGGAACCATCGGCGGATCGTTGGCACACGCCGACCCCGCCTCAGATCTTCCCGCAACCACCCTTGCCCTCGGCGCCACATACGTTGTGCAGGGCCCAAACGGAACTCGTGAGATCCCCGCTGGCTCGTTCTACGAGGGCTACCTCACATCAGTACTCGCTGCTGATGAAATGCTCACCGAAATTCGTGTTCCCAAGATGAACGGTGCTGGCTGGAGTTTCCAGAAATTCAATCGCCGCGCCCAAGACTGGGCAATCGTTGGCGTTGCAGCTTGGCGCAACGGCTCAGACGCAGGTGTCGCCCTTGTCAACATGGCATCAGTTCCGGTGCTTGCGACCAGCGTGGGTTCAGCAATCGCCTCTGGCGCCTCGATTGAAGATGCCGCCGAGCAGGCTGCGATCGAAGCCGATCCACAAGCCGACCTCAACGCATCGGTTGAATATCGTCAGCATCTCGCTCGCGTACTCACCCGGCGTGCCCTTGAAGAGGCCTCTGCATAGCCGACCAACCTGTCATACACTCTCAGTCGGAGAGTGACTCATGTCGATCGACGACAATACAATTGACCAGCGGCATCTTGATGCGATTGCGAATGCTGATCATGTTCCGTATTGGCTTGACGGGGCTCACGCCCCTGAGACAAACGCCACCCTCGTTCGAACCGAGAGTTGTGACCTGTGTGTCATCGGTGGCGGTTATACCGGCTTGTGGACAGCGATCATTGCGAAAGAACGCGACGCATCTCGCGACGTCGTTCTTATCGATTCCGGACCCGTAGGGGGTGCAGCCTCCGGCCGTAATGGCGGCTTTATGGACGCCAGCCTCACACATGGGATTTCAAACGGGTTCCGCCATTTTCCTGATGACATCGAAGTTCTTGAGGAACTTGGAATGAAGAATCTTGATGACATCGAACTTGCACTCCAGCGATACGGAATCGAATGCGACTATCACCGAAATGGCGTGATCGAGGTTGTTGCCCAGCATCATCCTTCGTCTTATGAGACCGATCTCCATGAAGAGTTCGACCTCTTGCGACGTCTCGGGCATGAGGTCGACTGGCTAGATCAAGAGCAGATGCGCGCGGCGGTGAACTCACCGACCTTTACGGGCGGCCTTTGGGATAAGAACGGCTCTGCGCTTGTTGACCCTGCGCGACTCGTTTGGGGCCTGAAATCGGTCGCAGAACGCCTCGGTGTTCGCATCTATGAAGACACCAAAGCAACCAACCTTGAACGCGATGGTGTGGGTGTCCTCGTCACCACTCAACTCGGCCAGATCCGCGCCGGCCATGTGGCCCTCGCAACAAATGCGTTCAAGCCATTACTGCGGCGCATCTCGAATTACATCGCTCCGGTCTATGACTACTGCATGACCACTGAACCCCTCACCGATGATCAACTGGCAAGCATCGGTTGGGCGGGCCGCCAAGGTCTGTCCGACAACGCAAACCAGTTTCACTATTACCGGCTCACCTCTGACAACCGAATCTTGTGGGGCGGTTACGACGCCATCTACTACTGGCGCGGACGGGTGTCATCAGAACTCGAAAGTCGACCGGAGTCGTGGGCGAAGCTCAGCACCCACTTCTTCGAAACGTTCCCGCAACTCGAGGATGTGCAGTTCAGCCACATGTGGGGCGGCGCCATCGACACCTCAAGTCGTTTTACCGTCTTTTGGGGTCGTGCGATGGGCGGGCGTGTTGGCTACGCACTTGGCTATACCGGCCTCGGCGTCGCAGCAGCACGCTTCGGAGCCGCCACCATGCTCGNTTTNCTGTATGGCCGTCGCTCACTTGCAGCACAAACATCCTTGGCAAAAGAAAANCCGTGGCCGTTCCCACCCGAGCCATTTCGGTTCGTGGGTATTCAGGTAACTCGTTGGTCGCTCGAACGAGAAGATAAAACCGGTCGGCGCAACCTNTGGCTGAAGGCACTCGACAAGGTTGGCCTCGGATTCGACTCATGACCCCACAAGATGCTGTCGAGCAATCACTCAACTAGCCTGACATCGTGTCTGCTGACGACGTTCGAAACGCACTCTCCTCGGTCGGTTACCTCGCTGATGACGGGCTATCAACGGCTGTCTTTCTTTCGATGGAGCTTCATCGACCGCTCATGCTTGAAGGTGATGCCGGAGTCGGCAAGACCGAGTTAGCAAAAGCACTTGCCGCATGGACGGGCGGTGAACTCATTCGCTTGCAGTGTTACGAAGGCATTGATGCCGCTCAGGCGGTCTATGACTGGGATTACGCTCGTCAATTGCTGCACCTACGAGCCGCTGAGGCGACTGGGGAATCATCACGCCGAACATCCGAAGCGTTGGAGGCCGAACTTTACGATGAGCGATTCCTTATACGGCGGCCGCTACTCCAAGCAATTGCCACCTCTAGCGGCGTTCCTCCCGTCCTCTTGATCGATGAGATCGACCGAGCGGATGATGAATTTGAGGCGTACCTCCTTGAAATCCTCTCCGACTATCAGATCACTGTTCCTGAAATCGGCACATTTCGTGCAGAGCAACCCCCGCTTGTGATTCTCACATCTAACCGCACCCGAGACGTGCACGATGCCCTGAAGCGTCGTTGTCTCTACCACTGGGTTGAGCATCCAGAAGTCGACCGTGAGGTTGAGATTGTGCGGCTACGGGTACCAGACATTGCGCCGAGCCTCGCCACAGAGGTGGCGCAAGCGGTGGAGTTCATTCGCAGCCTTGACCTCTACAAGCCTCCTGGCATCGCTGAAACCATTGACTGGGCGACCGCCCTTCAACGGTTGGGGGCCATCAATCTCACCACCGAATCAATTTCGTCAACACTTGGCACTGTCGTGAAATACCGCGAAGACGCTGAGCGCATCAACTCGACGGGCCTTGATCAGGTTGTCGAACATGCAAGCCGCACGTAAATGACGAAAACCCAACCAGTACGCCTTTCAGCAGGGCTAGCCGTTGCATTCGTCGACGCATTGCGAGCGGAGGGNATTGCGGTTCCCACGAGCAGCACCATCGGTTATGTCGACGCTCTTACCGCTGTCGGTATCGAGAGTGAATCTGGTGTCTACTGGAGTGGCCGGGCGTGTCTCATCACTCGCCCTGAAGACACTGACACCTATGACGCTGTCTTTGAACGGTTCTGGTTCGCAACCGGAGCGGGTGAACTCACTTCGTCGCTCACTGAAGAATTCACCCTCGCAATGGATTCAGATGATGGTGACGACGGCGCAGACGTTGAGCAAAACGACACCCAACTTGATGCCCCGCCACCGATCGAACTTCGATTCTCCTCTGCGGAAATTCTTCGACAAAAAGACTTTGCTGAGTGGACTGACGCCGAACTTGCAGAATCACAGCGACTTATGCGCCAGTTGCGCTTTGTTGGCTCTCCACGACGATCACTTCGTCTCACCCCAGCACCTCGCTCTGGCTNGCGNCTCGACCTCCGCCGCACNGTGCGATCAGCTCTTGCAGCCGATGGAGAAGCGATCCGTCAGCATTTTCGCCGCAGGTCGTCTCGACCTCGTCGACTCGTCTTGCTGCTCGATGTGAGCGGGTCGATGGAGCCGTACGCTCGAGCGCTTATCAGGTTTGCTCATGCGGCGGTTGCGGGCCGACAACGTGTCGAGGTGTTCGCTGTCGGTACTCGGTTGACTCGAATCACCCGGGAGCTCTCCCGCAGAGACGTCGATGAGGCCATCGATCGTGCGGCAGATGCGGTCACCGACTGGAGTGGAGGCACGCGGCTTGGTGAAGGGTTGCGACGTTTCAACCGAGATTGGGGCCAGCGCGGAATGGCGCGTGGGGCGATCGTTGTCATTTTGTCTGATGGTTGGGATCGCGGTGACCCCGAAGCGCTCGGCGAGCAAATGCAACGACTGCAGCGGCTCACCCACCGGTTGGTGTGGGTGAACCCGCTCAAGGTGACGCCTGGCTATGCCCCGCTCGCTCGGGGAATGGCAGCGGCTCTGCCGTTCGTTGATGAATTCGTTGAAGGTCACAGCCTGAACGCCCTTGAAGAGCTTGCGAACATCATCGGTGGTGCACAAGATCGAAGAATCGGNAACACTGTGTTGTCACAACGCCGTCAAGAGGAAAGGATGCTATGAGAGAGTTGCTTGACGATCTTGACCGCTGGCGCACAGCCGGCACCCGTGTCGCTCTTGCCCGCGTCGTTGATGTGGAGGGCTCGGGGCCACGTGGCCCGGGCGCGGCAATGGCGGTGAGCCTGGAAGGCGAAGTCGTGGGCAGCGTGAGTGGTGGCTGCGTTGAAGGCGCAGTCGTGACCGAAGCGCTCTCACTACTTCATGGCGAGCGAGAGCCCGGCATTGTCACCTTTGGCTACAGCGATGATGAAGCGTTTGCTGTTGGCCTGACGTGCGGCGGCACGATTCGCTTGTTTATTGAGGAGTTCAACTGGTGACGCTCTCCGATCGCCTCTCAGAACGCGTGCGATCTGGTGATCCGGTTGCTCTTGCAACGGTGATTGAGGGCAAAGGCGTAGGCAACCNCCTCCTCATCATTCCTGGTGAAGCCTCCGACNGCTCCCTTGGTCATCCTGACCTTGATCGTGTCGTGCATCGAGATGGCCTTGCCGAACTCGAGGCAGGCCGATCTGGCATTCGCACCTACGGCCCGGAGGGGCAAACCACCCCTGAAGATCTTGAGGGAACCCCCACCGTCAGGGTGTTCGTCGAGAGCTGGGCGCCACCACCTCAAATGTGGATATTTGGGGCTGTNGATTTCACCGCNGCNCTNGCTCGGGTTGCAAAGATTCTCGGCTACCGAGTTCTTGTNTGTGATGCTCGNGANATCTTTGCGACGGGCCGTCGCTTTCCAATGGCTGACGAGGTTCGGGTNACCTGGCCNAGTCCNGTATTCGATGANCGTGGCGAGACCCTCGGGCNGNGAGANGCGGTCTGCATTCTTACCCACGATCCAAAATTTGATGTCCCGGCGGTGCAGGGTGCGCTCGCTACCCGTGTTGGTTACATCGGAGTCATGGGCAGTCGCACCACTCATGAACGTCGGCTTGAACGACTCGCTGAGGCCGGGATCACATCGAATGATGAACTTGAGCGGCTGATGTCGCCAATAGGGCTTGACCTCGGAGCTCGAACGCCAGAAGAGACCGCCATTTCGATTTGTGCGGAAATTATTGCGAATCGCACCGGCAGAAATGCTTCTCGCCTGCGCAGCGGCTCAGGTCCGATTCACCCCTGAGATATCTCTGATGTGAGTGGGTCGGCGAAGCGAACC
The DNA here is from genome assembly GCA_002727235.1 of Acidimicrobiaceae bacterium. GTDB lineage: Bacteria > Actinomycetota > Acidimicrobiia > Acidimicrobiales > Ilumatobacteraceae > Casp-actino5. The sequence goes on along the minus strand of PBWL01000006.1, from coordinate 4,934 downwards.
CACCCTGCACGATCTTCAGACAANGTGCCGTACTCGACGGTTCGACCTCTCACTGGGCTGTGCACAACAAGACTGTCAACCCCGAGGTACAACATGATGTGCCCTGGGTACCACGCAAGGTCACCCACTCGTGCGTTTTCAGGGTCGACTCGATCGGCTGACCGGTACTGAGATCGACTCGATCGCGGGAGGTCAACTCCCGCNCGACCCCACGCATAGCCAGTAAGCCCCGAGCAATCGAATGACACACCTTCTTCCTCGGTGTACCGCTTATAGGGAACTCCGACTTGAGTAAGGGCGGCAAGCGCTGCACGTTGGCCTCCTAGGTCACCCTCGGCCCATGCGTTCTGAACCTCTTCAGGCAACATTCCTGTCCTGATGGCTACCTGAGCGGCGGTTTCGCTTCTCACTTCGATGTATTCAAGGTAGGCAACGGTGTCGCCGCGGAGTCGCCAGCGNTCGAAGGCACTGAGTGCGCGCTCTGCCTGAGCAACTACCACCGGGTCGTTGCCGGTGTACTCACCNGCCGACACAGAGGCCGAATGCCACTGANTCGTGACCAAAGATNTGAGGGCANCCATCGCAANACGANGGGCAANGTTCGCTCGGGGGGATTTCATCATGATGTCCGCACGACAACGACTCTGTTTGATGTCGTTTTGACATGTTACCTTCATCTTTTCGTAATATTTTCTCGCAGTCATGCCTCCTTGCAACAAACACTCTCCAAACCCGCAAGAATGGATACGTGACGTTCGAAGGTGCAACCGTTGGCATCCTGCTCGCCGCAGGAGCAGGCACACGATTCACCGCTGATGAACACAAACTCCACGCCACGATCGGAGGGGTAGCGATCTGGAAACACTCTCTCCAACAGTTGCTTGCCGCTCACATCGGGCCCACCATCGTCGTTACGGGAGCCACCCCACTTGAACTGCACCCCTACGAAGTCCACGAAGTGCACAACCCTGACTGGGCGCAGGGGCAAGCCACCTCACTNNNAGCAGGCGTCACCTTTGCACAGCACCATCAAGCTGCTGCAACCGTCATCGGGCTTGCTGATCAGCCCGGAATATCCCCTGAAGCATGGCAACGAGTTGCAACCGCAGATGCCGTCATCGCCACCGCCTCGTATGACGGTGAGCCAGGTCACCCCGTGAGAATTGATGCGTCTCTTTGGCCGCAATTGCCTGAAACTGGAGATTTTGGAGCAAGAGCCCTGCTCCGTAAGTACGAGCATCTCGTTGAGCGGATACCCTGCTCAGGGTCACCTTTCGACATCGACACAACCAAGGATTTAGACGAATGGCTGAAACAATCACCAACGAGTTCACCGTAAATCGCCCCATCGACGAGGCGTGGGCAGTGCTCTGCGACGTCGAGCGAATTGCTCCCTGCCTGCCAGGCGCCCAACTCCAAGAAATCGAAGACGAAACGTTCCGTGGAGTCGTGAAAATCAAACTCGGCGCCGTNAACGCGAATTTCAAGGGCGAAGCGAAGTTTGTCGAGCGCGACGATGCCAACTACAAAGCAGTTCTTGCGGCATCAGGGCGAGACACCGGCGGACGAGGAAATGCAAGCGCGGACGTCACCGCCGAAGCCACTGCCATCTCCCCCACCAGCACTCAGTGCACCGTTACCGCCGAACTCCACATCAGCGGCAAAGTTGCCCAGTTCGGGCGCGGCATCATGGGTGATGTCTCGAAGAAATTGATGGATCAATTCTCGGCCAACCTCAACACGATGCTTGACGAGCAACCTGCGACAGACACCGACTCTCCTGCAGAGTCTGACTCGATCGATACCGAAGAAGCAGCAGCCGAACCAGCAACCACACCTGACAGCGATAACACCGGTGAAGCCGACCGCCCTCGAGTTCGCAAAATCGAAGGCCCTGCCGCTGAGCCAATCGACGTCGCGGGTCTCGCCGGGCCCGCAGTACTCAAGCGTTTCTTACCGGTTGCCGTCGGCATCATCGTCGTCATCTTGCTCATTCGCGCCCGGCGGTGACCTACTCGCACCCAAATGATCGTGAGCGGGTCACCGAGCTCCTCGGCCGCCCACCAATGGGACCATTCTCGGTCGTACATAGGAACGGTCAGGGTGACCCTGTCGTCATCGAAAACGCACCCTTTCTCGATGACGGAACCCCGATGCCAACGCGTTTCTGGCTCGTCGGTTCTGACGAGAATTATGCAGTGGCCGTTCTTGAAGCAAATGGTGGCGTCCGCCAGGCCGAACTTGAAATCGATGAAGATCTCATCACCGCCGCCCATGATCGACANCANATTTCTCGAGCGGCGCGCATTCCTGAAGACCATGAAGGTCCGGTGCCGTCTGGAGGCATCGGGGGTACACGACGAGGAGTCAAGTGTCTGCACGCCCACTACGCCTGTTTTCTCGCAGGTGAAGATGATCCGGTCGGCAAGTGGGTGCATCATCAACTTGGATTCGGNGTGTGCAGGCTTGAACTGAACGATCCCNAAACCACCGTTGTGATNGAGGGAANGACATTCANCNTTCCTACNCAAATGAGCGCCATCAATGAGCGGCTCACACATGGTTCATATGCCGACCCTGCTGAACTCACCAACATCATCGGCGAGATCACCGATGCATTCGATGATGCTCTACGAATTNATGATGTTGGCCGCCCACACGACATTGACCTTGCCATCACCGGGCCANACGGACAGGGGCTCGCNCGTTTNGAGAGTGGNTCTGAAACCTGCGAGCACGCGTCNATCGATCGNGATACNGCAGAAGAACTGTTCCGCCTGCTCGCGACCGACAACGCAACCGACCGCGTCGACCACCCCGGACTTCTCGAGACCGATGGCGATCTTCTCGGAGCCGTGTGCGTTATGGTCGCTCTCGGGCGGCTCCTTAACCCAGCACAGATTGATCTTGGCTCGGCGCCCTCGTCATGATTCGATCCCGACACTATCGTTGGAATCCTCCGACCCTGTCGGGAAACCGCCTTCAACTGCGCCCGCTGAACGATGACGACTTCTCCTCTTGGAGCGAAGTTCGTCTACGCAATGCTGACTGGCTGCTGCGCTGGGAACCACTTCGCCCCGAATATGCGCCTGACCCGGCCGTCGAGCGGTCTGCCTTCNTCAATCGGTGTCGAGCTCGCGAGCGTGAAACAGCAGCCGACCAGGCCTACCCGTTTGGCATCTTTGTGAGCGNACAACTNGTCGGAGAGATCAACCTCAACAATGTTGTGCGTGGGGCACTCCAATCGGGGACGCTCGGATATTGGATCGATCAAGCACACGCAGGAAACTCGTACATGTCAGAAGCNGTCGTGGTCATGCTGAGNTTCGCGTTCGATCGACTCGACCTCCANCGGGTCGAAATCTGCATCGTNCCTCGCAATTCGAANAGCAAGCGAGTTGTTGAGAAGATNGGGCTCCGCTTCGAAGGAACAGCNGANCGNTACCTNCAGATCGCTGGCGTCTGGGAAGACCACCTTCGGTATGCCATCACCTCTGAAGAATGGAAAGAGCGCGCGGANGACCTNCTCAATGAGTGGGCTCGCAACTCGACAAATGATGTTGCGCCACCTACCTGAGCGCAGATAACCCGCTACGCGAGTCGTTCGATTGCAGCGATGCGCTTCTGGCGCAAGACGGTGCGCCGCTTCCACATCTTCGTCTTCCAGTGGCGCCTATTTCGCTTCGCCTTGGCGAGCTTTGTCTTTGCCCGCTCTGCATCTCGGTGCCGCATTGGCTTCCACGCCTCGCCAGGTTCGTGGACGTCGACAGGATCAGTCCCCGAACTCAGCTCATGGGCAAGTTGATCGAGTTGCACATGAATCCTGTGGCGCTCACCATGGGCGTGCGCACGCAATTCCTGTTTCGGCGGCAANTGGAATTCTGAATTCCTATGACGCTGACTCATCGGATACCTCCTTTTGAAGTGGTGGTAATCCTCCCCCTGCGTGCGACTGTACCTCATTTCGCAAGACCGAAATTCACGTTTTCGGTCGTTGAGAACTGCGTCAGGATTTCGACGAAATTTTTGCCTTCAGCGCAGCGATGCGCTCCTCAAACCACGGCTGTTTCGCCGTCCACACCTGCGGGTCAAGTTCGCGNGCGACCGCGTCGCTATGAGCNTCAATNTCNGCCATATCGCGNATGGTCTGNTTGGTGATCATCACCANTTCGCGTGGTGCAGACGCNGCTCCNGCNGCAAGCGCNCGAGNGGCANTCATCAACTCNTCNTCTTCNACGCACCGATACACGAGGCCNATGCGCTCCGCCTCGGTTCCATCAACCACCTCGGAGAAAATCACCGTTGCGAATGCTGCTTGAGCGCCAACGATCTGCCGCTGCATCCACGTGTGACCACCGCCTGGATGCAATCCGATCTGCAAGAACCGTGTATCGAATCTTGCTCGACGAGCAGCGATTCGAAGATCACACCCAAGGGCAAGATTCATGCCGGCACCAACTGCCGCGCCATTCACGGCGGCAATTGTTGGCAGCGTTGACCGAGCAATCCGCAAGAAGCCCTCGTAAATGGTTCCAAGGCTCTCCGCCGTTGCAGTCTGAAGATTTCCGAGGTCGGCACCTGCGCAAAACGCCGAGCCAGCACCGGTCACAATCACCGCTGAGCACCCCTCATCTGCTTCGAACTCATCCATTGCGGCGCAGATCTCTTCCACCATTGGCATCGTCATCGTGTTGCGAGCCTCCGGCGCGTTTAGTGTCAGCGTGCCGATTCCGTCTGAGATATCTGTCAAAAGATTGGACATGACAAAAGTCTCGCATGATTGTCATCGACTTCAGCAATGGAAGCCTCCAGAAACCGAGTAGTGTCTGGGTGTTCACGTGAACAATTCCTGCGAAGTTTTGCTTCACAGGGCATCAACCCACTACATCCCGACACAAGGGGGAGAAATGATCAAGTCAAAGCGCATTGCGGTT
>PBWL01000005.1 GCA_002727235.1 Acidimicrobiaceae bacterium | reverse complement strand
TCAGGCGTCCGAATCTGACGGGCGGATTGCGCCGACCGTCGTGCAGCCAGCCGGAAAACCGGAGATGGCCTTCGATGATTGGGTGCGCGGGGCTCGGCCCGACAGTGGTGAGTGGTTCGAGTGACCGACGATCCTCGGCATCTTGCCCTCACGTTGCTAAGGCGAATCGAAGAAGAGGGAGCGTTTGCAAATCTCGTCGTTCCCTCGATGCTTGATCGCAGTTCGCTGTCGCGCAGCGATCGGGCCATGGTGACCGATCTCGTGTACGGCACCACTCGACTTCGTCGTGCCTGTGATGCGCTTGTCGATCGTCACATCACTTCGCCTCCGGATGCCGCAACCCGGCGAATTCTTCGGCTTGGCGCATATCAATGGGGGTGGGGTGGCGTGCCCGCTCACGCAGCCGTTCACGAGACCGTCGCTCTTGCACCTCGGCGGGTGCGGGGCTTTGTAAACGCAGTTCTTAGACGCACAGTTGAAGGTGCTCCACCGTCTGACATCATTTGGCCCTCTGCCGCATCGCAGTTGAGTGTTCCTGATTGGATTTTTGACCTTTACGTAGCCGAAGTTGGCCAAGATCAAGCTGTGGCGTCGCTTGAACGAATGAACGTGCCGCCTGCACCGGTAGTGAGAGATGACGGTTATGTGCAAGATCAGGCGTCGACGTGGGTGGCAGATGCTGTCGATGCACAACCAGGGGAGCGGATCCTTGATATGTGCGCAGCACCCGGGGGAAAGGCGACCGCTATAGCGGCAAAAGGCGCAACTGTTGTCGCAGCAGACCTGCGGCCGAAAAGGGCTGGCTTGATTGCCGATAACGCCCAACGTCTCGGGTACGGCAGCGACCATTTGTCGGTGGTAGCCGCCGATGGGAGTTCTCCTCCCTTTACCCCTGGTCAGTTTGATGCGGTGTTACTTGATGCTCCGTGCTCCGGGCTTGGGGCGCTCCGACGGCGACCTGACTCGCGTTGGCGGGTGCAACCCTCTGACATCAAGGTGTTGGGTGCACTGCAGCAATCGCTGATCGACGCAGCAACGGCGTTGGTGAAGCCCGGTGGTCGATTCACCTACAGCGTGTGCACGATCAATGGGAGTGAATCCATCGATCATCACGTTCCAGAAGGTTGGGAAGTTGATAGATCACAACCTCCAGGTGAATGGCAACCGTTCGGGTCGGGCTGGAGAGTTCTTCCTCACGAGGCGGATACAGACGGCATGGTGTTGATGAGGTACCGTCGAACAACATGACGACACCCCAAGCAAAAGTGCTGACGGTTAGCGACGGTGTGCATCACGGAGTTCGAGAAGACACCGGCGGGGAAGGTGTAGCCGCTCGCTTAACGGCCGCCGGATTCGATGTTATCGAGCGTCGGGTGACCGAAGATGGCCGAGAATCTGTTGCGGCCGCACTTTCGCAGATGAGTCAGGGCTTTGCAGGGCTGATCGCAACGACCGGAGGNACGGGTTTCGCTCCACGAGATCAAACGCCCGAGGGTACGAATGACGTCATCGAGCGTGTCGCTCCCGGATTTGCTGAAGCGATGCGGGCGATCAGCCCCTTCGGTCGCCTGTCACGAGGNGTNTGCGGCATCNNTGGCGANACCGTGATCTGNAATCTTCCGGGCTCTCCGAAAGGTGCAATCGAGCAACTNGATGCGGTGATTGACGNCTTGCCGCATGCTTTGGCCCTTCTTGCTGATCAGCCAACTGAGCACTGACCGGCTGTCTCGCCGTTAGCCTTTGCGACGTGTTGCGTGTAGTACTCCCCAAGGGTTCGCTCGAAAAGGCGACGTTTGAATTATTCGAGGCGGCAGATCTTCAGATCGTTCGCTCGTCAAGTGTCGATTACCGAGCAACGATTGATGACCCTCGGGTGGCAGAGGTTCGTATCCTTCGCCCCCAAGAAATCCCTGTGTACGTCGCAGAGGGCCTGTTTGACATCGGGATCACCGGACGTGACTGGGTTGAAGAAACCTCAAGCACCGTCGAAAGTCTGGGTGAACTGAAGTACTCAAAGGCGACGTCGAACCCAGTGCGAGTCGTTGTCGCAGTAGCGGGAGATTCCCCGTACCAAAGTGTCGCTGATCTCTCCGACGGAGTGAGGGTGACATCGGAATATCCAGAGATGACCAAGCGGTTCTTCGCCGAACGCGGCGTGAANGCGGATGTGCGGCTCTCATATGGAGCGAGCGAGGCGAAAGTTCCCGATATCGCTGACTGCGTCGTCGACATCACCGAGACGGGTCGAGCCCTACGAGCTGCTGGCTTGAGGGTAATCGACACCATGCTGACGAGCTACACCGAGGTGATTGCGCATCCTGCGTCATACGCCAACCCAGAGCTTCGACATGCAATGGACCAGATAATGATCCTCCTCAACGGCACGCTCGACGCTCGTGGCAAGGTACTGCTGAAACTCAACGTTGCTGGGGAGCGCCGAGACGACGTACTTGCAATCCTGCCTTCAGCTAAAAGCCCGACGGTAAACCAGTTGGCTAATGGTGACTTCGCTATCGAAACCGTCGTACAGAAAACCGACATCAATCGTCTAATTCCCGCACTCTCCGAAACCGGAGCAACCGACCTCGTTGAGATCCCGATCTCGAAGATTGTGCCGTGACACCGCAGGCTCACGGAGTCATCACGTCATTCGACCCTGAAGTCGGTCTCGGTGAGGTTGACGTCGACGGAGTCACCCTTCCATTTCACTGCATTGCGATTGCTGACGGCTCACGCAACATTGAGGTCGGAGCGGAAGTGACAGTGTCGAGCACCCGACGATTCGGCAGAGTCGAGGCATCTCGCATCAGCCGGCGGGCGGGTTAGCGGCAGGCGTGTCCTCATGGCGTCATCTCAACCACTTGACGATCGCATTATTGACGTCATCCGGTTGTTAGAGCCTGGCGAAGTCGTCTCGTATGGCGATATTGCAAGCGACGCTGGAGCACCGAGGGCGTCACGACATGTCGGAAGGGTGCTCGCGCAAACGGCTGGGCTCTGCTGGTGGAGGGTTGTGAACTCTCAGGGGCGCCTCGTGCCAGGAAATGAGCGGGAGCACGCACGCCTGCTTCGAGATGAGGGTGTGAAGGTTTTCAACGGATGCGTGACGTTTTCACCGAAAGGGCGTTTTTCGCTTCGCTGACCCCACGGCGTGGGGGTTATTCGGCTTGCGCCTCACCTGCCGTCATTTGTTTGACCTGAACGAACGCCATGCGGATATTGGCAAGGGCCGCTTCAAGGGTGCTGCTTTCCTCACCGAGCCTTCCGGCTAGGCCTTCGATCAGGCATGCAAACGCATCGATGGCGAGTGCTGCTGCTTCAAGGTCTGGAGGGCTCGCAGAAAGGTGGATTGCGGCCAGCTCATAAAGCCCGACCGCATGGTTGGTGATGACGGTTTCAACTGGTGCTTCAGCCACTCGGGCTCGGGCCTCTTGCAGTTCACGATCTAGTTCCGCAAAATCATCGTCGGTTGGTGGCTCGCTGAAGTCGTCGGATTCGTCACTCACGTCCGCTAGCGTAGTGAGTCGTTCAGTCGAGTACTGATCGAAATGACAACTGATCGAAGTGGGGTATTCCCCCACCCAGCCACTAAAAGAGTGCGTCTGGGTCATGGTGGAAGGCGAAAGCTTTTGACAAGTGGCTTCGTGCTATTTATTCGGGAGGCCATCGCCCTTGCTCAGGAGAACAACGTCATAGCAGCGCCACGCAGCGACCAACACCGTATCAACGATCGCATTCGAGCTCGAGAGGTTCGTCTCATCGGACCTGAGGGTGACCAGCTTGGAATAAAGCCAGTGCCCGAAGCACTTCGTCTTGCGAGAAGTTTCGATCTTGACCTCGTCGAAGTGGCTCCCAATGCTTCACCGCCGGTCTGCCGAGTCATGGACTACGGCAAGTTCCGGTACGAAGAGGCCCAAAAGGCAAAGGAGTCACGCCGTAAAAGCGTCCAGATTTCGGTGAAGGAAGTGAAGTTTCGACCGAAAATTGGCAAAGGCGATTTCAATACCAAAGTTCGGCACCTCATCGGATTTCTTGAAGATGGACACAAAGTAAAAGTGACCCTCCAGTTCCGAGGCCGTGAGATGGCTCACCCAGAACTCGGATCGAAAATCCTCGATGAAGTCCTTGAAGCGGCGGGACCGCTCGCAAGGGTCGACAACCAGGCCCGGCTCGAAGGACGATCGATGTCAATGGTGCTATCACCGGATAAGAAAGCGGCAGAAGCCGCGAAGAAGGCCGAAGCAGCTGCAGCAGCAGCAGCTGAAGGCCCAACGAACGAGAATGAAATACGAGGAGGCGAAGATGCCGAAAATGAAGACCAGTAAGACCGCTGCCAAGCGGTTTAAGAAGACCGGAACAGGAAAGCTTCGCCGCCAGCAGGCTATGCGTCAGCACTTGTTCGAAAAGAAGCCAACAACTCGCACTCGTCGACTTGATGGCGACGTAGATGTTCATTCTTCAGACGAAAAGAACATCAAGCGTTTGCTCGCCGAGCGCTAAACGCCAACCAATTTCTGTAAGAAGCGAACGAGGAGAAATCTCATGGCACGTGTGAAGCGTGGAGTGGCAGCAAAGAAGCGCCACAAGAAAGTCTTGAAGCAGGCCCGCGGCTATTACGGTAACAAGAGCCGGTCGTACCGTGCGGCCAATGAACAGGTCATGCGGAGCGGTCAGTATGCGTTCCGTGACCGTCGTGCGAAGAAGGGCGAGTTTCGTCGCCTTTGGATTCAGCGCATCAACGCAGCATGCCGCCAGAACGACATGTCGTACAGCCGGTTCATTGCAGGTCTGAACGCCGCAGGAATCGAAGTTGACCGCAAGATCCTCGCCGATCTCGCAGTAACTGACGCCGCTGCATTCTCTGCTCTTGTCGAGCAGGCAAAAGCAGCGTTATAACCCAGTCGATCGGAGCAGGCTCGGTGCTATCGCAACCTGAGCCACTTTCACCAAGGAACTCTCGGGTCAAGCACCTCCGTGATATTGCGCGGAGTCGCGCGTCTCGAGAATCTGAAGGGGTTGTTCTCGTTGAAGGAGCAACTCTCGTTTCCGAAGCACTTGCTGCTGGCTGGGACGTTCTCGAAGAGTTCGTCGGTCCAGGCGGTGAGCAAGTGACAGCAGGGGTCTGTACGCCCCTCACCGCGGCTGCACTTGAGCGGGTGGCGACGACAACAGAACCACAACCGAATCTCGCGCTTGTTGCACGCCGTCAATCTGAAGTTACGTCAGATGTTCGATCGGTCATGGTGCTCGATGGGCTCGGGGATCCTGGAAACGTCGGCACGCTTATTCGATCGGCGGAAGCGGCCGGTCTTGACGCAGTGATCTGCACACCGGGAACAGCGGACGTGTTGTCTCCAAAGACGATTCGTTCGTCTGCCGGTGCGGTATTTCATGTGCCGGTCATAGAGATGTCTCTCGATGACATCGCAGAGGCGGGCTTTCTTCTTGTGGCGACGTCATCTCACCGGGGGACGCCATATCGGTCCTTTAATTGGAGTCAAAAAATTGCTGTCGTGATGGGCAATGAGGCTCATGGGGTTGATCAGGGCGGCAAGATTTCGGAGTGGGTTCAGATTCCCCAGCGCGGGCGCTCAGAGAGTTTGAATGTGGCGATGGCAGGGACGTTGATCGCATTTGCCCTTGCAGAGTCCGTCGCCGGTGGTGGAGAAACGTTGGCCAGATGAGCCGCCATGCCTATGCTCTTGAGGTGACCTTCATCCGTCGATTTCTATGCCCCGGGCGACCCGTCCGGGGAGTGTGACACCGTCTGTTCTGGGCGTGTGGCCCCATGTGGGCAATGGGTTTCGGTAAGTCGGCTAACGACGTGAGATCTGAATGAAGACGTGGAGAGGACAGTTTTGTGACGAATGACATCACAGCGGCGATTGAGACCGCCTTGCAGCGGGTGAGTGATGCCGCATCGCTCGATGAGATTGATGCCGTATCTGGTGAGACGCTCGGCAAGAAGGGCGTGCTGGGAGGCTTGAAGGCATCGCTGGCAAACATTGACGATATTGAAGAACGAAAAGCTGTTGGCCGCTCGCTCAACGAAGGCTTCGCATCGGTGAGTGCTGCCATTGATGAACGCCGCCAAGAACTCATTGCTATCAGACGAGCGTCGCAGGTGGCAGGGGAGCGACTCGACCTCACCGAAGCGATGGATACAGCCTCCCGAGGGCATCTGCACCTCGTGACACAAGCCTGGCAAGAACTCGAAGATGTTTTCGTTGGTCTCGGCTTCACCGTTGCCGAAGGCCCAGAAGTGGAGACCGACTGGCATAACTTCGAGGCTCTCAACATGAGCGAGGGGCACCCGGCGCGCGGCGAGTTCGACACCTTGTTCATCGGCCATGACGAGCACGAAGATGCCGGTGATTCGGGATTGCTGCTTCGAACTCACACGTCTCCAGTTCAGATCCGCACGATGCTTACATCTGAACCACCGATTTACATCGTTGCTCCCGGGCGGGTATTTCGGCGTGACACCCCTGACGCAACGCATATGCCGGTGTTTCACCAGATCGAGGGGCTTGTCGTCGATCGTGACATTTCGATGGCCGACTTGGCCGGCACAATTGAGGCATTCACCCAAGCATTTTTTGGCGAGGGCTTCACCTCTCGTCTTCGGCCATCGTACTTCCCGTTCACTGAGCCATCGGCTGAGTTTGATATTCGTCGCCCTGATGGCTCCTGGCTTGAACTCGGGGGTTGCGGAATGGTTCACCCCGAGGTACTTCGCGCAGGCGGGGTTGACCCTGAAGAGTGGAGTGGCTTCGCGTTCGGTTTTGGTATCGACCGCATGGCAGTAATGCGGCATGGCATTACCGACATCCGCGACATGTACGTCAACGACATTCGTTTCATCGAGCAGTTCTGAGGGGTTGAGATGAAGGTACTTCTTTCGTGGCTCAATGAATTTGGGCCCTTTGCTGACCCGACCGATAACGATGCCGTCGAGGCGGTCGCTGCAGACCTCACGGCGCTCGGTCTCGCTGTTGAGGAGACGATCGCTATCGGCTCCCCGGTTGAGGGAGTCGTCTCGGCTCGGGTATTGCGGGTGGAACAACACCCAGATGCGGCGAAGGTTCGTCGCGTATGGGTTGACGCTGGTGATGGTGACGAGCGCCATGTGTGGTGTGGTGCATCGAACATGTCGGCTGGTGATGTTGTGCCGCTCGCGACGCTAGGGACGACGATGCCGAACGGAATGACGATCGAACGTCGAGGCATCCTCGGTATTGATTCAGAAGGAATGCTCTGTTCGGCCGTCGAGTTGGGGGTTGGTGAAGATCACTCTGGGATCCTGCTGTTAAATAGTGACGCTGGACTGGGCGTCTCGTATGCGCAGGTCTTGGGCATTGAGCCAGACATCGTCTTTGATCTTGATCTCACTCGCAACCGTCCTGACTGCTGGTCGATCGAGGGGGTGGCTCGAGATCTTGCGGCGTGGCGCTCGCAGCCTCTGGCCAAGGTTGGTGAGGGTTCAGCGATGAGCGGTGAAGCTCGAACGGTTCCAGTTTCGATCGCTGATCCTGCGTGTGGTCGATTTACCGTAACAGTGATCTCAGGGGTCCGCGTGGGTCCGTCGCCCGAATGGATGGCACGTCGACTCGAAGCGCTGGGTATGCGGGCGATCAACAATGTTGTCGACGTGAGCAACTACGTCATGCTTGAGTTGGGGCAACCCAACCATGCCTACGATCTCTCCACTATCGGAGGAGGGTTCTCGGTGCGCATGGCGCGCAACGGAGAGACACTGACGACGCTCGATGATGTTGAACGCTCATGCACCGTCGATGACCTCCTTATCTGTGATGGAAATGATGTGCCGGTTGGTCTCGGTGGTGTCATGGGTGGAGCCGATAGCGAGATTTCCGACTCGACGACCGAAGTGGTACTCGAGATTGCGTGGTTTGCACCGCTCGGAATTATGAAGACAGCTTCTCGCCACGGATTGAGGTCAGAGGCCTCGGCTCGCTACGAGCGTGGGGTTGATCCGGCGCTCGCTGACCGCGCGGTGCAACGTTTTGCTGAACTTCTTTCTCTCACGTGTCCTGACCTTGTTGTTCATGCCGGTGGGGCTGACGAACGGTCATCGGGTATGCCTGAACTTGTGCGTTCGGTCGGCGTTCGTATTTCTGAGGTCAACCGAATTCTCGGCACCGACCTGGTTGCGGCAGATCTGCCAGGGCTCCTCGACCCGATCGGGTTCACGGTTACGGCAAATGCTGATGACGTAGCGGTTACCTTGCCGTCATGGCGTCCAGACTCCACTTCTGAAATCGACGTCATCGAAGAAATTGCTCGACATCATGGCTACGGGCGTCTCGGTCGGTCGGTGCCAAAGCCAACCGGTCACGGTCACTTGTCGCAAGCACAAATTCGTCGTCGCCTGCTCCGTAATGTGTTAGTGGGATTAGGCATTTCTGAAGCCATGCCGAACCCGATTGTCGCTCCTGACACCATGGCGCGGGCGGGTATTGAGGGTGACACGCTGAGAATTCTCAATCCGCTTGTGGCAGATGAGAGTGCACTGCGCTTGTCGCTGCGTCCAGGCTTACTCACCTCACTTGCTCATAATGAGCATCATCGCCGAACCGGAGTTTCTCTGTTCGAGATCGGCAAGGTTTATCCGCCCTCGGGTGACGGTCTGCCTGATGAGCATGAGGTCTTATGCGTGATGCTCGCAGGTCAGGACGCGCATGCGGCTGTTGCGGCCTGGCGTCAGATTTCGCAGGCGCTAGGCGTCGGGGCAATGATCGATCAGTCCACCGTTCCAGGCGGAATGCATGGCACTCGTTCGGCGGTCCTGCGTGCTGGCAGAGATGTCATTGGGGCGATAGGTGAAATCGCTCCCGAGGTGCTGGAAAGCTTTGAGGTCACCGAGCGTGTAGCGGTGATCGAGGTTCGTATCGATGGGATGCTTTCTGGCAGAGGCGGGTCGCGTGCCTATCGGCCGATCAGTCGGATGCCATCAAGCGACCTCGACCTCGCGTTTGTGCTCAGTGACGATGTTTCTGCTGATCGGCTTGAGCGGGCACTTCGGCAGGGGACGTCGTCACTCTTGGTCGACCTCAACCTCTTCGATACCTACCGCGGACCTGGAGTACCCGAGGGGCACCGTTCGCTTGCGTGGCGGCTTCGACTGCAAGCTAGCGACCGAAATCTCACCGATGCTGATATCGCTGATGTGAAGTCGGCCTGTGAGGCGGCTGCGAAGAAACTTGGCGCAGAGTTACGTAGTTAGGGCACGTCGTGAGCGTTGTGGTCACCGTTAATTCAGGCTGACATCGTTCGGCGCGTTTGCAAGCCACTTGATCGGTGGTGGTTGACGATCGAGGACCCGACGCCAGAGGTCTGAGGGTTGATTCCCGAAGACATCGTTGGTTTCTGCGGCCACGACGATCCAGCCCCCGGCACCGATTTCTGCGTCAAGTTGACCAGAAGACCAGCCTGCATATCCGCTGAAAATTCGGATGCCGGCAAAGCGAGGGGCGATGATCGCAGGATCACCGGCGAGGTCGATCGACCACACTCGATCGGCCACCTGAACAGCCCCTTCAATTTCTATGTCGACGTTGCCGTGTGTGACGCCGAGGGCGATGAGGGCAGAGGGGTCGACGGGGCCCCCGTTGAATACCACCGGTGGTTCTGTGAGCGACTCGCTCCAACGTGAGATCGGTTCAAGATCAGGGTCGGCCAATGGACGATTGATGACGACGCCGATGGCCCCCTCATCGTTGTGATCGATGACGTAGACCACTGACCGGTCAAAGTTTGGGTCGTCGAGAGGAGGGGAGGCTACAAGGAGTTGGCTCCGTGCCCCGTCGATGAACATGCGAGCAATGTTACCGGTGAGGAATTCGGGCCTATAGCAATATCGAATTTCTATTCGATGTACTGTATACTCATGCGCTATGGGTGGGAACAACATTCCTCATAACGCAAAATCGGTTGGTGTGGTCGGCGCTTCAGGACTCACCGGCGCAGAGCTACTCAGAGTGATAGACCGGCATCCAGCTTTGCACGCAAAAGTGCTGCAGGCGGACTCGCAGGCAGGTGAGCGTGTCGCCGATCTGTATCCATCAATGGCCGCAGCCCACCGTGGTGCGACATTCTCAGAGTTTAATACTGACCGACTCGACGGCCTCGACGTGGTGTTCTTGGGTCTGCCACACGAGGCATCGATGGAGATCGTTCCTGCGTTGTCTGATCGAGTCGGTCACATCGTTGATCTCAGCGCTGCATTCCGGTTGACCGATGCATCGCAATATCCGGTGTACTACGGCTTTGACCACGATGAGCCTGCAGCGCTTGCGGCTGCGGTGTATGGCCTGCCTGAGTTTCACCGAGACAAACTGGTGAACGCAACGTTGATTGCAACCCCTGGGTGTTATGTCACTGCTGCGATCATCGCTGTTCGCCCATTGGTTGACAAGGGTCTCATCAGCACCGACACGGTGATCGTCGATGCGGCAAGTGGCGTGACAGGAGCAGGTAGAAAAGAAGACCTCGCCTACGCTTTCACTACCGTCGATGAAAACTTCACTGCCTACGGACTCCTCCGACACCGGCATACACCAGAGATGGAACAAGAGATAGGCACACAGGTGCTGTTCACCCCGCACCTCTTGCCAATGAATCGGGGCATCCTCGCAACCTGTTACTCGACACCGGCCAATGATGCCGCAAGGTCGCAGCAGGCAGTAATCGAGACACTGCAAGCAACATACGATCATGAGCCATTCGTCGAAGTCATCGACGGAATTCCGGGTACCAAGGCCACCCTCGGGTCAAACCTTGTGCTCGTCACCGGTCGCTACGACGAACGAACCGACACCATCATCACCATTTCCGCGCTCGACAATCTTGCGAAAGGAGCATCGGGTGGAGCGGTTCAGGCCCTCAACGTTGCACTTGGTATCGACGAAACCTCAGGGCTCGACCGGATAGGAGTTGCACCATGACCGACGTCGCTGCTCAACGCGCCGCCATTCTTGTTGAAGCGTTGCCGTACATTCGGCGTTTCGCCGGTCGCACCATCGTCGTGAAATATGGCGGTAACGCCCTCGCCGGAACGTCGGGTGAGGATGCCCTTTCGGTATTCGCCACTGACATTGTGATGATGCGATTAGTTGGCATGCGCCCGGTCGTCGTCCATGGTGGTGGCCCCCAGATCAGTGAATTGATGGGTCGCCTAGGCAAGACAGCCGAATTCAAAGATGGGCTGCGGGTGACAGATGCNGAGACTGTCGACATTGCTCGGATGGTGCTCATTGGGCAGGTNAATCCGCAGATTGTCTCAGCGATCAATGTGCACGGTGATTACGCAGTCGGGGTGAGTGGAGAAGACGGCGGTCTCATTAGGGCGGTTGCACGCAACCCTGAACTCGGATTCGTCGGCGATATCTCATCAATCAACCCGGACGTTTTAGAGCGGTTGCTCGACGATGAATTCATTCCTGTTGTTGCAACGGTGGGTGCAGATGCCGAAGGGCAGGCATTCAATATCAATGCCGACACCGTAGCGGGCGAGATTGCGGCCGCACTCGGTGCAGAGAAGTTGGTGTATCTCACCGATATCGATGGCCTTCGGCGCAACGTCGCTGATGCGGCATCGCTCATTCGACAGACCACCCCTGACGAACTTGAGCAACTCATCAGCGACGGCACTATCGACGGGGGCATGATCCCGAAGGTGGCAAGTTGTATTTCGGCTGTCCGCAACGGGGTTGGCCGAGCTCACATCCTTGATGGTCGCACCCCCCACGCTCTGCTGCTCGAACTTTTTACTGACGCCGGCGTTGGCACGATGGTCCAGATGCCCGCATCACAGAACGGAGATTGACATGGGACACACATTTGACACCGATGCTGCCGTGGGGCATTGCCCATTCATGCCGGTGTTTGGTCCACCGGCGCTCATGCTTGAGCGAGGAGATGGAACAGAGGTGTTTGCCACCGATGGCACCCGTTACCTCGACTTTCTTGCCGGGATCTCAGTGGTCTCGCTCGGACACTCACATCCAGTCGTTGCTGACGCAATTGCCGACCAAGCGAGAAAACTGGTACACGTCAGCAACTTCTTCGCAAATCCGGTCGCGACGGCAGCTGCAATGTCAATTGACGGTTTGCTCACCGACGCAACGGGACGTGCCGGTCAGGTGTTTTTCACTAACTCAGGTGCCGAGGCAAATGAGTGCGCGCTGAAGCTTGCTCGCAAGTACGCCGGGCTCGGTCGACACAAGGTGGTGACCNCCTTGGGTTCGTTCCACGGGCGAACTCTCGCAACGTTGGCGGCGACTGGCCAGCCGGCGAAGCATGAGCCGTTCGCGCCAATGCCCGATGGGTTCATCCACGTGCCATGGGGAGACCTCGCCGCGATTGAAGCCGCCGTCGATGAAACTGTTGGAGCGGTCTTCCTGGAGTCAATCCAGGGCGAAGGAGGAGTGAACCCTGCCCCTAATGGCTATCTCGAAGGCGTGCGCGAGATCTGCACCCGTAAGGGTGCGTTGATGATGATCGATGAGGTGCAAACCGGTTTTGCTCGCACCGGCGAGTGGTTTGGGTTCCAACATTCAGGTGTGTCGCCCGACGTCGTCACCCTCGCGAAGGCGATGGGTAATGGCATGCCGATTGGCGCCTGCTGGGCACCCGTTGAAGTTGCGGCCGCATTCGTTCCCGGAGATCACGGCAGCACGTACAGCGGGACGGCTCTTGCAACTGCAGCGGTTGAGGCCGTGATTAGTGAGATGAAGCGGCTCGATGCGTGNTCACTCGCTCGANNTGGCGAGTCGAAGATTCGGGCGATGCTCGATGGCGCTGANGGGGTNANTGGTGTNCGNGGCAACGGGTTGCTNCTCGGNGTNGCGCTTGAAGANGGCATNANNGCAGGTGANGTGGCGGCCGAAGCGCTCNCGAACGGNCTCATCGTNAATGCGGTAAATGCAGCAACTATTCGAATNGCNCCACCGNTGACAGTTTCGGANGGCGAAGTCGAAGAGGCNATGGGAATTCTNCTCTCAGCGATCGCAACCGTGAAGGCTGCGCCATGACCGTGCGTCATCTCCTCAACATTGTTGACCTGTCGGCCGACGAACTCGCCCTCATTGGGGATCTCTCAGATCGCTCGATTGATGACCTCGGACGTCCTCTCGCCGGTGGCGGCGTCGCATTGATTTTTGAAAAGCCTTCAAACCGGACGCGCCAATCAATGGAGATGGCCGTTGTTCAACTCGGCGGTCACCCTGTCTACACCCGTGGTGATGAGGTTGGCCTTGATGCCCGTGAGTCGGTTGAAGATGTCATTCAGATCCTTGAGGGATATCACGCGATGGTCGCAGCACGCGTATTTTCCCATGGTGTGGTCGAGCGAATGGCTGCGTTGTCAACGGTGCCCGTCATCAACATGTTGTCCGACTGGTCGCACCCGCTTCAGGCGCTCGCCGATGTGCGAACGATGCGCCACGAATTTGGTGCGCTCTCGGGTCGAACCGTTGCCTG
This sequence comes from Acidimicrobiaceae bacterium, assembly GCA_002727235.1. Classification (GTDB taxonomy): domain Bacteria; phylum Actinomycetota; class Acidimicrobiia; order Acidimicrobiales; family Ilumatobacteraceae; genus Casp-actino5. The sequence goes on along the minus strand of PBWL01000005.1, from coordinate 6,101 downwards.
GGTCGGTGATTACAACAACGTGGCTCGGTCGCTCGGCGAAGTGTGCATGATTTCGGGCATGTCGGTGAGGTTCGCTTGTCCCGATGGGTTTCAGCCGTCANCGGCGGANTGNGACAGGTTGTCGCAGCTNGGGCCGGGAGANNTTGCNTCAACCGATGANCNTGNTGAGGCNGTGACAGGTGCCGATGCAGTTCATACCGACACGTGGGTGTCGATGGGTCAAGAAGATGAGGTCGAAGAACGTCGCAACATCTTCGCTGCCTACAGCGTGACCGACGCGCTAATGAGCCTTGCGGCCGATGGTGCTATTTTCATGCACTGCCTCCCGGCCTACCGCGGCTATGAGGTTGCTGCATCGGTGATCGACGGTCCGGCGTCACGGGTAATCCGTCAAGGTCACGACCGGATGCACGCGGCTCGTGGTGCACTGGCGTTTCTTGGGGGTGTCCGTTGAGTACGAAGGCTCGCCGGCAGCAATTAATTNCCCGTTTCATTGAGCAACACGAGGTGGGCAATCAAGCCCAACTCGTAGAGATGCTGTTGTCTGAACATGTATCTGCAACTCAAGCGACGGTATCGCGTGACCTTGACGACCTTGGAGCGATCAAAGTGCGAACTGCGTCCGGCTCGTCGGCCTACGCGTTGCCCGAGTTCGCCCCAGATCGAGTTGCTCCGTTAGAGCAACTACGTCGCGTCATGGGCGAATGGGTCGGTGAGGTCACCAGCTCGTCGAATCTGGTGGTGGTGCGTACCCCACCCGGATGTGCTCATGTCGTCGCCTCGGCCCTCGACCGCAGTTTGGTCGATGGTCTCATTGGCACGGTCGCAGGAGACGACACCGTTATTTGCATTGCNGGTGAAANCTCNACTGGGCAACGACTCGCTGCGCATCTTCGCGAACTNGCAGGAATTGATGGAGGAGTGAACTATGGGTGACAACAAGAGTTCAGATTCGCTATGGCACGGCCGTTTCGCAGGCGGTCCTGCNGAGTCGTTGATGGCCTACACCGTCAGCCTTCCGTTCGATCGCCGGTTGTGGGACGTCGACATCCAGGGCTCAAAGGCACACGTTCGCGGTTTAGGTCGTGCAGGTGTCCTGTCGCCTGATGAGGTTGAGAGTGTGCTCAATGCCCTTGAGACCGTCCACCAAGAGTTTTCCGCTGGAACGTTTGAGTTTCGTGACGGCGATGAAGACATCCACACCGCGGTTGAACGGCGGGTTACCGAGATCGCCGGAGATGCTGGGGCGCGTCTGCACACAGCGCGTAGCCGTAATGATCAGGTTGCAACCGATCTGAGATTGTGGACCAAGCAGGCGATTGCTGAGGTTGCATCGGGTGTCGTCAACCTTCAGAGTGTCCTGCTTGANCGGGCTCGTCAGGCCGGTGATGCGTACTTGCCGGGATACACGCACCTGCAGCGTGCGCAGCCGGTCATGCTTGCGCACCATCTCTTGGCTCACGCCTGGTCGTTGCATCGTGACTTTGATCGCCTGGTCGATGCGCATCGTCGCCTCGATGTGTCACCGCTTGGCGCTGGGGCATTAGCGGGTACGTCAATTGAGATCGACCCAGCCCTCACTGCTGAAGATCTCGGTTTCGCTGCCGTTTTCACCAACTCGCTTGATGCGGTGAGCGATCGCGATTTTGTTGCCGAGACGCTGTTCGACCTTTCGCTCATTGGTATACATCTTTCGCGTATAGGAGAAGAGTGGGTGCTGTGGACGTCTGAAGAGTTCGGCTTCGCTCGTCTAGATGATGCCTATGCGACCGGTTCGTCAATGTTGCCGCAGAAGAAGAATGCTGACATTGCTGAACTCGCACGCGGAAAGTCAGGTCGACTGATTGGCAATCTTACGGGTGTGCTTGCCACGTTGAAGGCGCTTCCGCTTGCGTATAACCGTGACCTGCAGGAAGATAAAGAACCGCTCTTCGACTCGGTTGAGCACACTGTGCTCGCGCTCGCAGCCATTGCAGGAATGATCAGCAGCGCAGAGTTCGATACCGATCGAATGGCGGCGGCGGCTGATGCCGAACTTCTCGCTGCGACTGACCTGGCGGAGCATCTCGTTCGCAACGGTATTCCGTTCCGTCAGGCGCATGCTCAGGTGGGGCAGTTGGTTCGTCGTCATCTGAGCGGTGAGGGGCAACTTCGTGATCTCGCAATTGCGGAAATTGGTACTGAGTGCGCCGCATATTTCGACCCGGGTGGTGCCGCCAAGATGCGGATCTCGCCAGGTGGAGCTGGACCGTCGCCTGTCGCCGTTCAGATTGCGGCGTTTGCTGAAAAGCTTTCTAAGTCGGTGGCTCGGTTGAACGAGTTGGGTTAAGCACATGACGGTGACCTTGGGCGCAGTGTTTCTCACGATGCTCGTGAATATGGACCCGATTGGAATGTCCCCACTTTTCTGTCGGAAACTCGACGCCTTTCACCTAAGCAAAGGTCTCGCCGCTCAGCNTCCCTTGCGGTGGTGACAGCGGCATTAGTGAGCGCAGGTTTCGCAGTTAGCGGCCGCCAGGTTCTCTGCTTTCTCGATGTGTCGGTGCCGGCATTGCAGGGCGCCGGTGGTCTTTTGCTGTTGCTCGTGGCTTAGCAGTTGTTGACGAGTTCTGACGATGACGCCGAGGCGGCCCCATCGATCATGTTGCGGTTGCGATGGTTCCTTTAAGCACAGCGCCCCTTGCCGGTCCGGGTGCGATCGTTCCAGCGATCGTGTTTGTCCAAAACTTTTCGACGGCTCGTGAACGCTAATCCATTGCCGGTGCACTTGCTGTTGTTCTCNGGTTGGTATACCTCATCATGGGGTTTGCCGAACTTGTGAATCGCGTGCTCGGGCGTTCGGGAATCTTGCTACTGAGCCGTATTGCTGGACTGCTTCTCGCAGCGATTGCGGTACAGATGATTGCTGACTCGATCATCGGCTTCGTCAACTCAGGAAGTTGACGGCGAGAGGTGCGATATCAGCGCTCGCTCGGGTGAAACCAATAGCCATGAGGGTGCATGGTTCCGAGATGGCGTACGTGCGAAACCCCATCGTTCCAGTCGATTCGGGTCACTGCGGTGAGTTCAGATCGCTGCGGGTCACGAGCGATCTGTTCATCGTGTTGGAGCACAGGGGTCGTTGAAGGCTGTTCGAGATAGACCCATGTCAGATTTCGTCGTTGTCCGAGAGCTTCGAGCCGTTGCCGATAGGAGTGCTGCTCATCGAGGCTCAGGTACGAGAGCACCCATGAGTTCACGATGGTGAGGTGATCATCGTGCATTGCCTCGATCTCGGTGAGAGCGGCGAGAGCATCCGCCGTGCGAAGGTCTACCGGGTGGGCCTTCGCCCAGGCGATTGCTTCTTTGAGTCGCTTAATGCGGTCGAGTTGATCTGGCCACACGCACGCGAGCAGCCACATCGCGTCATGGGTGTCCACATCAATCGGGTGGGGGTCAAATCCGATGCGGCCTGCAAAGGTGCCAATCTCAATGTGAGGTGGTGCTTCGGCCCTCACGCTGCAGCGAAGAGCCGGGGCAACCACGTCGCCGGCGGATGAGGTCCATGAGCCGTTCTCTGCGGTGTACGTGCAGTGATATACATCGAGATGGAGATTGAGCCCTGCCGAACATCCAATGTCGATGAGAATCGAGTTCTCGATAACTGGTTGATGCGCAAGCACGAGACGCAGCAGTGCCGAGCGTGAGATGTCGTTGGTTTGGGTGTGCCGTGTTCGAATAAGGTCGATGAGTTCGTTGCGGTAGGTGTCGCAAAACTCGTGAAGGTCGGCTGCGAGTTCGTTTCGATCGATTGACGTCATGTGAGGTGTTCCCGTCACTGAGGGATATTTCTGCGAGAGCGCCGTGTTTTGGTCCTGCAAGACGAGGTAATGAATTGCGGCGAGAAGCAATACCGGTCGCTGTTGGGGTTGGGGTGCGTGATCGAGCAACTTGCGAATTGTTGGCTCGAAATTGCCACCAATTGCGTGGGCGATATCGGCGCAAAAGGGAGCCCTCGCGCTCACAGATTCTGCAAACTCATCAAACATGGCTGCGATCTCGCGGTCGGAGGCACCCGTCGACATTCTCGAAGCGTAGATGTTCGGCGATGTCGGTTCTGGTGCTGAGTCGTGGCACGATATTCGCTGTATGGATTTCACTGCCGAACTCGAGGCCCGTGGGCTGATTCACGACACCACCGATCGAACACAGTTCGCGGCGCGTTTGAATTCGGGTCCGATTGGCGTCTATGTCGGTTTTGACCCAACTGCTGATTCGTTGCATGTGGGGCATCTCCTCGGTCAAGTTGGCTTGCGCCGATTTCAGATGAATGGCCACCGAGTATTTCCACTCGCGGGAGGAGCCACCGGGATGGTGGGTGACCCAAGCGGTCGCTCAGAGGAACGAAATCTGCTGACCCGAGGCGAACTTGAACACAACGTGCGGAGCATCTCGCGGCAACTTGAGGGCATTCTTGACTTCTCCGGGTCGAATCCAGCGACGATAGTAAATAACGCGGACTGGACAGTTCAGATGCCACTACTCGATTTCTTGCGTGACATTGGTAAGCACGTTTCGGTCCCGCAGATGCTTGGCAAAGATTCAGTGAAATCGCGCCTTTCAGCCGAGTCGGGGCTTTCATTTACCGAGTTCAGCTACATGTTGTTGCAGGCAAACGATTTCCGCCATCTCCACGCAGAGCACAATGTTGAACTGCAAATGGGTGGCAGCGACCAGTGGGGCAACATCACGGCAGGCATCGACCTCATTCGACGTACTGCAGGCGCCACTGCGTTTGGGTTGACCTGGCCGTTGCTCACAAAAAGTGATGGCACAAAGTTCGGAAAAACTGCGGCCGGAGCAGTCTGGCTTGCCCCCGAGCGAACGAGCCCCTACCAGTTCCGCCAGTTCTGGCTTCAAACCGATGATGCCGATGTGTCGGATCGACTGCTGCGGTTCAGCTTGCGAACGCTCGATGAGATCGACGCGCTGCTTCAGCAGCATGCCGCAGCGCCACATGAGAGAGCAGCGCAAAAGGCGCTCGCCTACGAGATGACCGCAATGGTTCATGGTGATCCCGCAGCGGTTGCGGCTGATGCGGCCGCAGCAGTGTTGTTCGGGTCTGATCCCCGAGATGCGGATGCCGCCGCCATGGGGGTCGTAGCGGGCGAACTTTCGTTGACGGAGGTGTCTGCTGCCGAATGTGACGACCTTCCAGCACTGTTAGTGCAGTGCGGGCTGGCGAAGTCAAAAGGTGATGCCCGCCGAACGCTGGAACAGCGCGGTTTTCGCTGCAACGGAGAGGTGCTTGAGCTCGACTCAAACGTCTCGGAGATGGCGGCGTTGAAGGGCGGTTTTCACCTGATGCAAAAAGGACGAACTTCACACCATCTTCTGCGGATATTTTCTTGATTCAGGGTTGTGCACTCTTGGTGTGAGCAGTAGTGTCTTTACTCGCCCCAAAAGCCATATGGCTAGTGGGTGACACCGAGTCACTAAAGTGAATGTGTCAGAGCAGTAGCTCCTTGAAAACGGAAGAGAAGACAGAACGCCAGTGCGGGCAGTCGGTCAGGGGAAACCTCGGTTTCTGAGACACGACTGTCTGTCAATTCAGTTGCCGGGTTCCCACCCGGTGACAAACTTAATTAATAAGTCAAGATTGCAGTCACTGAGTACATTCCACTCATACTGCGCTCGGCCATCAGCCGCTCGATAGAAGAACAACCGTTCCGAAATCGACAGGTTTTTGTTGGAGAGTTTGATCCTGGCTCAGGACGAACGCTGGCGGCGTGCTTAATACATGCAAGTCGAACGAGGTCCATCCGATCTTCGGATTGGTGAAGACCTAGTGGCGAACGGGTGCGTAACACGTGAGAAACCTGCCCCGGTCTCTGGAATAACAGTTGGAAACGGCTGCTAATACCGGATGCCGTCGGACCATCGCATGGTGGACCGACGAAAGGGTTACCGGACCGGGAGGGTCTCGCGGCCTATCAGCTTGTTGGTGAGGTAACGGCTCACCAAGGCATCGACGGGTAGCTGGTCTGAGAGGATGATCAGCCACACTGGGACTGAGACACGGCCCAGACTCCTACGGGAGGCAGCAGTAGGGAATATTGCAC